>JAKPTH010000316.1 GCA_029571125.1 bacterium | reverse complement strand
CGGACAGTTTATCATCAGTATCTGCGACGGCTTTAACTCGAACTGCTTTAATTTCATCGGCGAAATAAGCGTATAGGGAATCTTCGCCAGATCCAGAACCACTTCAACGCGGTCGTAACTTCCGGTTATTATTATTACGTCGTCTTTAGTCACCGCGTTAAGCACCTTAAGATCGTCCGGAGCGTCCTTTTCTATTTTAAGCCTCAAAATCTGACCTATGGACGCTATCGCATCGCGGTTGGAATCCTCGCCGACTATCTGCTGATAACGTATGGGCTCCTCGTAGTGAAGCAAAAACGGCAGCAACAGCAACAGCAGTATCAGACTGAAAATAAGGGCGCGCTTCCAGATGGACGGCCTGATGTCTTTTACGCCCATAAGGCCGTCTAAATTAGGCTCTATAACGCCCCTGCCGAGCACGGTGCTCATGGATTCCTCGCCGCCGGAAACGACCGTTTTTTTATTATCGACAAGCAACACCAGATTGCCGTGCCTGTCCCTGTATGTGTTCATAAGAACATATATCAGATAGTACCCGACGGTAAAGCATATATACAATATTACCGCGGCGATATATATGCTGGAAGACATATTGTAAAACAACTGATACCATAAAGGCGCAACGAAGAAAACCGCCACCAGAAATATGAAATACAATAACTGCCCTACAGCCTGCATAAAATTACCTCGATTCGATATTAAAAGTTATGTAGCTTATCTTCCGATTCGTCCTGCGAACGCTTCTGGTTTAATTCTTTTAAAACTTCGCCCAGCGCCCTTATCTCTTCTTTAATAAGTTCCTGCAGCTCGAAATGCTCTATCTTTTCAAGGAACGCTTTTAAATTCTGAGCTATCGCGCCGATAAACTCCATCTGCGCCTTATAAGAGCCCTTTTTATCCAGCTCGCGCTCGATCAGGTGCTTGAGCTTTCTGACGTGCTGGTTTTTAATGAAATTTTCAAAAGCGTCCAGCCTGTTATTGCCTATCCAGGTATCCTGCTTGTCTTCTGGGTCAACCGCTGTTGAAGCGTCGAATGTGCAGTAATACTGCGTTTTACCCTCCACTTTAACCGCCTGGATGAACTTAAGCGCATTTCCAAGAGTGAAATAGCGCACGCCCTCTTTCTTGTCTATGGAAATCGGCCTGAACGGATAATTTTCCCATTCGAGCCTGTATTCTTCGGATGTGACCGCATGTAAAAATTCGGTCGCTTTGTATTTATTATACTTGTTCTCCCAGTCTTCGATCTTCGAAAGCGCGAAAAGCGGAGCGCCGTGCTCGCTCTGGATGAGCGATATACGGTGCGGATCCAACGTCGAAACTACCTGCGAATCTTTTTTCAGTATCGACTGCACATGCTCGTGAATTTTCGTCGTTTCCTTGTCGTAAACGCCGAGAAGATTAAGCGGAACCATATGGCCGGTATATAAACCGCGGTTAAGCTGCCATAAAGGTTTGCCTTTCTGCGCCAGCGATTCGCCTACCTTGCGGATCTCATCCTCGCCCGTGATTTTGCTCTTTTCAGTCAAAAATTCTTCGATGGAAAGGTCTTTTAACTTTTCTTCAAGAAGCTTCGACGAATAATTTTTAACCTCTTCTTCGAACAGCACTGAATTTTCAGTGTAAAAAGGCCATTTTTCCGAAATGTTAAGGCCGTTTTTGCCTATGAACAGCGTTTCATAACCGCCGGGATTGCCGACATGGCTCTTGTAAAGCCGCTCTAAATCCT
>JAKPTH010000297.1 GCA_029571125.1 bacterium | reverse complement strand
TGAATCATAAGCTTTTCGTGCGGCTCGATCGTTCCCTCGCGCTCGCCTATGTTGATGGCGGATTTAATTTCCTGATCGGTGGTGGCCGGCTGAGCTTCGATTCCGAAGTAAGGCATCGCAAGCTTGTTGAGATATTTGATTATAGGTATCACCGGTATTACTTTGGTGAAAAAAATAGTGAGCGTATAGACAGGATATGCCGCCATCCGTGAAAAGCCTTCGTTGAAAACCAGGGCCACGTTGATCGGCGTGATCTCGCCGAGAAGCATCAAAAAATAGGTGGTAACGATAGTGCCGACGGTAACGCAAAGCTCTCCCGACACTTTAAAGTATCCGCCGATTTCGATGGCTAGAATCGTCGCCATGGATGACAGCAGCGTATTTACGAACAGGTTCGCAAAAATTATAGTTATAAGAAGCTTTTCCGGATCGTTTAAAAGATATGAAATGTAGCGTCCCGTTCGGTATCCAGATTCCTCGAGCTTTTTAATGGTATTCTGGCTTAAAGAAAAAATCGCCGCCTCGGAACCGGAAAAAAAGCCCGACATTCCGAAAAGCATTGCAATGAATAAAGATAAATTTATAATTTCGCCCAGCTCAACCTGCAAGTTCAAGTTATCCTTTCGCGATTTTTATCAAGGATTTTAAATTGATTACGCCAAGTTTTTTATCTATGAATTTTTCGGCGTCTTTACGCATCTTTGAGTTTTCATAACCGCCTTCGGGATGGTCGTATCCGATCAAGTGCATAAAGCCGTGAATTATAAGATACGCCGTTTCAAAGCATAAACTCGACCCGCCGCGAATTACGTTATTTTTCAAAATATAGTCGGGGCAGAGAAAAATATCGCCGAGCAGCATGGGCTGTTCGGATTTAAAGCTCCTGCCCTTGATTTCGCCCGGCTCGTTAACCGCGAACGAAAGTACGTCGGTGGCGTTGTTTTTATTTCGGTATTGCGCATTCAATTTTCTTATTTTAGCGTAAGTGCAAAAATGTATTCCCAGTTCGTAATCGCCGGAAACGTTAAAATAATCGGAAAGTTCCGATACTATTTTAAATATCGATTTATTTGAATATTCGTATTTTTTATCAGACGCGCTGATTGACGCCCTCATTTTAATTCTCCTTTTTTTCAGTGCCGACGCCCGCGGCTCCGCCCGATTCGCTCAGCGAACAGCAGCCTTCGCCGGCGGACGCGCCGCCGGCCGACGCGGCAACGCAAACATCGGTCTGCTCCGGCTGCTTTTCAACTACTACCGCAGCATCGGCAGCGGCCTTATTTGCGGCGGCATCGCGCACCTCGACCGGCTGGCCCTGTTTGCTTTTATGGCCGGTTTTTTCGCTGTCCGGATATTCGATGCGCGAATGATACATGCCGTTTATAATTCTTATAAGGGTAAGCGATATTTTTTCGAGGTCTTTCAAGGTTATGTCGCATTCATCGAACTGCCCGTCGTTAAATCTTTCGTTTTTAATTTTTTTTACCAGCGATTCGACTGCGGACGGCGAAGGCCTGGTGAGCGTGCGAAACGCAGCTTCCACCGCATCGGCCAATAGTATTATAGCGGCTTCCTTAGTCTGCGGCTTCGGCCCCAGATAACGGTACTCGCCTTCGAGCAGCTCTTCTTTCATGCCTTTATCGTTCGATTCGAGGGCTTTGGAATAAAAATAGGTGATGAGATTGGTGCCGTGGTGCTGGATTATGATGTCGAGTATTTCCTGCGGCAGCTGGTATTCGAGACCGATTTCATAGCCGTCTTTGGTGTGCGACATTATGGATTTGGCCGAAAGGTTCGGCTTGATATTATCGTGAATATTAGAGCCGCACGTCTGGTTTTCAATGAAAAATCCGGGGCGCTTGAGCTTTCCGATATCGTGATAGTAAGCGCCGACGCGGCAAAGCAGAGCGTCGGCTTCGATGTCTTTGGCGGCGGCTTCGGCCAGGTTTCCGACTATTATGCAGTGATGATACGTGCCGGGCGCTTCGAGCAGCAGCCTTCTTAAAAGCGGCTGATTGAGGTCCGAAAGTTCAAGCAGGCGCATGGAACTGGAAACTTTGAACAGGCTCTCGAGATAAGGCAAAAGGCCTATGGCGAAAATAGCCGAAATGAACCCGTTGAAAAAGCCCCATATCACGTCGTTGACGATTCCTGACTGATAATTAACGTTAGCGGTATTGTATTCCAGAATGGCGTAAGAAATGATAAGAAATACGTTCGTGAAACTTACCATTATGCCGGCCTTGGTTATGTCAGTACGGTGATTGACGTTTTTAACGTTTAAAACCGCTATGGTGCCGCTCAACATATTTATTATTAGAAAGTTAAGGCTCGAATGGCCTAAAACTATATCTACCAGTATTACGGTGATTATATTCACGATGAACGCCAGGCGCGGATCCACGAGCAGGGCTATAAGTATGGCGGCGGCCGATACCGGAACTATAAAAGGAGAGAAAAACGGGCTTTCATGGGTGGAAAGCACCGCGGCCGCCTGGCGCTCCGGCGATAAAAAATCGACGATGCGCGCTATGGCGACTATAGCCAGAACAATTAGCGCCATCATGGTCAGAAGGCTCTTCTGTTTAAAAATATCTTCATGGTTCTGCACCAGATAAATAACGACGACGATAATCGAAAAAAGGGCTATAAGCGAAGCGCTGATATACGAATAAGCTGCGTAACGGCCGGTTTCAGAAACGTTAAATTTATTGAGTATGTCGAGATGCTCTTTCTGGATTATTTCGCCGCGCCTGACAATTATCTGGCCGGCCTTGATATGGCGCTCCACCGCTATGGCGTCGGCTAAAAGCTTGTTTCTGATCTTCTGAGTGGCCTGCTTGTCGTAGATATAGTTCGGCTTGATGTTCTGCTCGAAAATATCGAGCATCATCTGCTGTATTTTTTCATTGAAAGGGCTCATCTTGATTTTCTTGGCGGCCTCGCTGGTGGCTTCGGCGATTCTTTCGCTGGAAACCTCTTCGGCCATGACATTTTTAATTATCCTGTCGAGGCTGATCTTTGCTTTGGCGAGAATTTCGTCCGTAGTTTCTAAAGCGGCCTTAAAAGCGTTGAAGGATATTTTTACGTTCTGTATTTTTTTCTCGATTTCTTCGTCGTTAAGGGGAGTCTTCTGGTTTTCCGCCCGGCAGTTTTTAATGAAAGCGAAAATCTCTTCTATATTTTTGAGCATGGAAACCAGGACGGTGTCGTCAAACTTATATTTTACAGGAACCGATTTGATAACTTCTTCTTTAATGGCCTGGGTTTTCGCTTCGTCTATAAGTTTAATGCTGTACGGCGCGACGATATCGTACTTGGCGAATTCGTCTATTTTCGGAAGATTTTTAGGCACGTTCGATTTGGACGCCAGCAAAAAGACCAGCAGCGCGAAAAAAAACAGCCAGTACAGGGCGTCGAAAAGTTTTAAGCCGGCGAAGCCGCTTGCGGCCTGCGCGTCGGGAAGGCGCGTCTGGCCTTTTACCATCTCGGCGCGAGCTTTATGCGCGCCTGAAATCCTGTTGAACAGGGAAGAAAATTTACCGTAAAGATTGTCGGGCATATATTTATCGTTCCACCAAATCGTTAATATCGTCTAAAATAAATTTCCCCATCAGACCGTCGCGGTAATCTTTGAGCAGTTTGCAGGCGGTACGATGGTAATCGACGGCTTTAGACTGCAGATAAAAATTAAAATGCCGCGCCAGCATGGCTAGCGTTTCATCGGCATCCTGAGCTTTCTGGATTTCTTCCTTGAAAAAAGGATGCTTGAAATCAGGTTTATTAAAACCGCATATTCTTTTCAAAATTTCTATTAGCCTTGACGAAACCAGGTACGGGTCGGTGACTTTATCGGAAATGGCGTAAGTCATGGATAACTTATCGGCCGTTTCTGCATTGTCTAAATCGGGTTCGAGTATTCCGGGCATGTCGAGCAGCTCATAATTGTTTCCGAAAGCTATCCATTGCTGCCCCATGGTTATTCCGGGCCGTTTGCCGACTCTGGTGCGGTTAAAGCCGCATAACTTATTAATAAGCGTAGATTT
Source organism: bacterium (assembly GCA_029571125.1). Classification (GTDB taxonomy): domain Bacteria; phylum Muiribacteriota; class UBA9980; order UBA9980; family UBA9980; genus UBA9980. Next base: position 11,150 of record JAKPTH010000297.1, on the reverse strand, counting down.
ACCGACGTTGGGAATGCCTATTATAACGATTCTTAGCACCGGATTCAAAATGGCCAGCCCCCTGGTTCTTCTGGCCAGTATGTCTTTTCTCAAGTCGTCGAGACACGCCAGAATTTTTTTAGCCGCCCCGCGGTCGGCCGAAAGGCTGGCGCATATGACGCGAGCGCCTTCTTTTTCGGCGATGGCGTTTTGCCAGCGCTTTAAATAATCGGCCGGAACCAGATCGCTCTTGTTTAAAATCACGATCTTATTCTGGTTTTCGGACACTCTTTTTATGTTTTTATTCCGGCTGGCCAGAGGAATGCGGGCGTCGAGCACTTCGATGGTCACGTGCGCTTTTTTGATTTCCCTTTTAAAAACGGAAAACGCCCGGGCCATATGGCCGGGATACCAGCTTGTTTTTAGCTTGTTCATATCTTCTCTTGTTTTACTAAAATTACCTCGTTCGGCAAAAACCTTCATTCAGCGTGGACGCTGTTAAGTTAAAGGCGGCGCCGTTAAAAATTCAAACACAGTTTACCACATTAATAATTAATTGTCAAATGCGTACGTTGTCGGTTTCAATAAGCGCCTTATATAAAATATCTTCAGTGATGAAGCTTATGTCGTGGATCGATTCGTTTTCCGCCATGGCCTTTTTAGCTATCACGCGGGCGGCGTCGCGCGGTTCGAGGCCTTTTGAGCTGTTCGACAGGCCGAGCATTGCGCTCAGGCTTACCGGCAGTCCGAAGGATTTCAGCGCCGCGACTATGGCTTTTATTTTATCGCCTTCGTCCGGCATGAGAAGCGCACCTACGCTAAGCCCCAGGCTTATCGACTCGCCGTGAAATATGTCGAGATAGCTGCCTTCGTTAAAAAGAGCCGTAACTCCGTTTGAAACGGAGTGGGCTATATTGGGATAAATTTTCATGCCCGCTATGCCGGAAGACAGGCCTGAAGCTATAATGTTGTAAGAAATGGCTTCGAAAACCTCACGGCTCATTGTATCGTTATTTAAATCCTGGATAGCTCGAGCTCCGATGGATAAAATTTCATTGGTAAGATTATAAGCCACCATAAGGCCGAGTTCGGAATAATAGTCCCGTGCCTTTCCGGAATAAGACCACACGCCCTCGACGTATTTTGCGGCTGAATCGGCGAAACCTGCCGCAAGAAGGCGGGAGCCGGCATTCATTATCATCGCGGGCTCGATAACGCAAATATCGGGATTTTTGTTCAGGTAATCGTAGTGGGAAAAAACGCCTTCGGACGAATAAACAACGGCGAGCGAAGTAAAGGCGGCGCAGGTGGCGGCCGACGTCGGAACCGTTATAAGCGGTTTTCTGGAATTGTAAGCCGCTATCTTGGCCATATCCATTACGGTTCCGCCGCCCGCGGCTATAATGGCGTCGCAGCCGCCGGATTTTTCGATGGCCGCATAAATTCGGTCCGTTTCTTTATAGCAGCAGCAAGCGGACTCGGTAAAAATGATTTTATTTTCTTTTACGCAATTTAAGCTTTTAAGGTAATGAAGGTTTTTTTCAAATATTTTTTTTTCGCATATAAGTACGAAATTATCTCCGACGGACATAAGGCATTCTTCGATTTCCCCGAGCGCGCCTTCTTTTTGTATTACCCGCGCCGGCGAAATATTCAGGTCCAGGAAACTTCCCAGATAATCGTCGAGTTCTTCTCGCTCCGCCATAATAATTACATCTCCCTAAAAAGTCTTGAGAACCATCTTTACAATGGTTCTCAAGCTGAAAAAGTATATTATCTCAATTTTTTCTTGTGGCGATTTGCCCTTCTTTTTTTCTTGCGTTTATGAACCGCTATCTTGTGACGTTTGCGTTTTTTTCCTGAAGGCATGCTAACACCTCTCTCTCGGTCAGAGTTTTGAATTACGAAATTATAAAAATCGTAAAGTTTTAAAATAAATTTATAACTGATTTTACCATACAATAAGCAAAAAGTCAAATTATATTTTTCAGGGTTTTTTCATTTGACAAAGTGAAATCTATTTTGTATAATAAATTAGCTTTTAATAATACACTTATATTCTTCGCTCATTAACTTATTAATTTTGGAGGTAGCAATGGGTCTAGCATCTTTCAGCGCTATTTTGGAATTCGCTATAGGCGAAGAAAAAAAGGCGGCAGACTTCATATCGTCCATTATCGGCAACTCAAACACCCCCAATTCAGAAACTCTTAAAAAAATCCAATCCGAATCCGAAAAAAACAAAAAAAATCTTCAAATGATTCTTCAGGAAAACGTTACCGAAATGGTAATGGAACCCTGCGAAGAGATAGACGAAAAAGCTTTCGCTCTTGATCCTTCAATTCTCAAAAACGAAAAAGACCTGCCTGGCGCGCTTGAAAGGCAGGCCGCTTTTTTTAAAAGCGCTTCAAAGTCGATCAATTTAAAAGAAGTAAAAAGATCTTTCGACAAAATGTCCGAAAGAAAAATATCGCTTATCGGCGAAATTAAAAAGTAGAAAGGGGAGTTAATTCTAATGGCGAGACTGGTTAAATGCGGGTTAATTCAATGCGGACTGCCTTTACACGAAGGCGAAGGCACGGTGGCCGAAATTAAAACCGCGATGATAAAAAAGCATATTCCGATGATAGAGGACGCCGGAAAAAAAGGCGTGCAGATACTCTGCTTTCAGGAAATATTCTCGACTCCTTATTTTTGCCCTTCGCAGGAAATAAAATGGTATGAAACGGCCGAAACCATTCCCGGCCCGACGACCGAAATGATGTGCGAATACGCGAAGAAATATAACATGGTAATCGTAGTCCCCATGTACGAAAAAGTGATGACCGGAGTTTATTACAACACCGCGGTGGTTATAGACGCCGACGGCACGATGCTCGGCTGCTATAGAAAAATCCACATACCGCAGGTCGCCGGATTCTGGGAAAAGTTCTATTTCAAACCCGGAAACCTTAACTACCCCGTATTTAAAACGCGCTACGCCGACGTCGGAGTCTACATCTGCTACGACCGCCACTTCCCCGACGGAGCGAGAATACTCGGACTCCACGGCGCCGAAATAGTTTTCAACCCTTCCGCCACGGTAGCCGGCCTTTCCCAGTATCTGTGGAAGCTCGAGCAGCCCGCTCACGCCGTCGCCAACGGCTATTTCATGGGCTGCATCAACCGCGTGGGAACCGAAAAGCCGTGGAATATAGGTAAATTTTACGGTTCCAGTTACTTCGTCAATCCGCGCGGCGAAATAATCGCGCAGGCAAGCGAAGATAACGACGAGCTTTTAATAAGCGATATCAACCTCGACCAGATCCAGCAGGTTCGCGATCTGTGGCAGTTTTACCGCGACAGGCGCCCCGAAACCTACGGCGATTTAGTCGAACTGCTTCCATAATTTAAAATGTTTCGCTCAGGACGGCTTCGTATTTTTGTACCGGCCGTCACTTTAATATTATGGAGGTAACGAATGGCTTTAATCATTAAAAACGGCACTATATATACCGCTTCCGATTCATACAGGGCCGACATACTCGCAGAAGGCGAAAAGATAACCCATATAGCCGGCAAAATAACGGCGGGCAAGGGCGACGAAGTAATCGACGCCTCCGGCCTCGAAATATACCCCGGCGCCATCGACGTCCACACGCACCTCGATATGCCCTTCATGGGCACCGTAACGGCCGACGACTTCGAATCCGGCACGATCGCCGCCGCCTGCGGCGGAACTACTGCGCTGATCGACTTCGCCACGCCGGCCAAAGGCCAGCCGCTCGGCGACGCCATTAAATTATGGCATAAAAAGGCCGGCGGAAAATCCGCTATCGACTATGGTTTTCATATAGCCATAATAGAGTTCAACGAACGCGTGGCTTCGGAAATCCCCGCCCTTATAAAAGAAGGAATAACGAGCATCAAATGTTTCCTGGCTTACAAAGGCGCGTTGATGATCAACGACGGAGAATTCATCCAGACGCTCGAAGTCGCAAAAAGACACGGCGCGCTGGTTTCCGTTCACGCGGAAAACGGCGAGATGCTGACATATCTTGCCGGCAAACTCGTCGCCGAAGGGAAAACCGGACCCGAATACCACGAAGCTTCGCATCCCGCCATAGCCGAAGGCGAGGCCGTTCACCGGGGAGCCGCGCTGGCCAAACTTGCCGGAACCCCGCTTTACATCGTACACACCAGCTGCAAAGAAGCCCTCGACGAGATCAAAATCGCCATGGCCGATCAGCGGGTTATATTCGGAGAAACCTGCCCGCAGTATCTTCTTCTGTCAAACAAGCTCTATCACGGCAACGGCTTCGAAGCGGCAAAATGGGTAATGTCCCCTCCGCTGCGCGACGGCGAAAACAATCAGATCATGTGGAACGCCGTCCGCGACGGCTTTATAAAAGTCATAGCCACCGACCACTGCTCGTTCAACTTCAAAGGGCAGAAAGACGCCGGAATATCCAGTTTCGCTAAAATTCCCAACGGCGCGCCCGGAATCGGCGACCGGGTCAACCTCGTTTACTCTTACGGCGTGGCGCAGGGCAAAATATCCAGAAATAAATTCGCCGAAGTGATGTCGACGAATCCCGCTAAAATATTCGGAATGTTTCCTAAAAAAGGATCGATCGCAATCGGTTCGGACGCCGACTTTACGATAATCGACCCGGCGAAAAAAGGCAAAATTTCTGTAAAAACCAGCCATCACAAAGTAGATTACAATTCATTCGAAGGCTTCAAGCTCCACGGAATGAACGTCATGACGGTTTCAAGGGGCCGGCTCATAGCCAGAGACGATAAGTTCCTCGGCGCCATCGACCACGGCCAATATCTGAAAAGAAATAAATTCAATCCGGACGAATGGTCGGCTCAATAAAGTTTCGATTCAATAAACCGCTGTAAAATAAATAAAATTATAAGGAGAAATCAAGGAACGATTATGGAAAACAATCTCACAAGCAAACAAATCACTGCCAATTATAAAGAATTTCTGTATCCTTCGGTCATCACTTACTACGACGAGCCTCTGGCGCTCGCTTCCGGCAAAGGCAACTACGTTTACGACGCCGAAGGCAACGAATACCTGGATTTTTTCGGCGGCATACTAACGGTATCGCTCGGCCACTGCAACGAAACCATAACCAATAAAACCATAGAGCAGCTTAAAAAGCTCCAGCACGTGTCCACTTTATACCCCACTTCGCCCGCCGGCGAACTGGCCGCCAAACTCGCTCAAATAACTCCCGGCAGGATCAAGAAAAGCTTTTTTACCAGCAGCGGTACCGAAGCCGACGAAACGGCCATTCTGACCGCCCAGAGGCATACCGGCGCCCAGGAAATAATCGCGCTAAGGCACTGCTACAGCGGACGTTCGGTCCTTGCCATGAACATAACAGCCCACGCTTCATGGCGCATCTCTAAAACGCTCGTGCCCGGAATACATCACGCGGTCGCGCCATACTGCTACCGCTGCCCGTTCCATCTTAAATATCCTTCGTGCGACATCGCGTGCGCCCAGGACATGGAAGAGCTCATCAAAACGCAGACCTGCGGCAGCGTCGCAGCATTCATCGCCGAACCCATACTCGGCGTGGGCGGTTTCATAACTCCGCCTAAAGAATATTTCAAAGTGGCGGTGGACATAGTCAGAAAGTACGGCGGGCTTTTCATATCCGACGAAGTCCAGACCGGCTGGGGAAGAACCGGAAATAAATGGTTCGGCATCGAGCAGTACGGCGTCGAGCCCGATATAATGACATCGGCCAAAGGCATGGCGAACGGCCTTCCCATCGGCTGGACGGCCGCGACGCCCGAAGTCGCCGACAATATAAAAGGTCTCACGATCTGCACCTTCGGCGGAAACCCCGTTTCGACGGCGACGGCTCTTGCGGTAATCGAATACATAGAACAGGAAAAGCTTTTAAACAACGCAGCCGTGGTGGGCGATTATCTCAAACAGCACCTCATGGGGCTTTATGAAAAATATCCGATAATAGGCGAAGTGCGCGGCATGGGCCTGATGCAGGGCATCGAGCTCGTGACCGACAGGCAGTCGAAAACGCCTAACGTGGCAGCGGTTCTTAAAATATTCGAAGAGACCAAAAAAGACCGTCTATTAATCGGAAAAGGCGGCCTATACGGAAACGTAATCAGAATAACCCCGCCGCTCAATATCACAAAAGCGGACGTCGACGTAATGATCAAAAAGCTCGATAAAGCTTTCAGCAGCGTAAAATAATTAAATTCTGGAGGATTAAATGGAAACCAAGATCGCTAAAAACTATATAAACGGAGAATGGGTGGATGTCGCAGGAAAAGAGAGCCAGAAAGTCCTCAACCCCTCCACCGGAGAGATAATCGGCACGGTAAACCTTTCCACCGCCGCCGAAACCGATAAGGCCATCGCCGCCGCTAAAGCCGCTTTTCCCGAATGGCGCGCGACGCCCCCCGTTACAAGGGCTCGCTATATGTTCAAATTAAAAACCTTACTTGAAGAACGGTTCAACGACCTGGTAAAGATATGCTCAATGGAAGCCGGTAAAACTCTCGAAGAAAGCCGCGGAGAAGTGCGCCGCGGAATAGAAGTCGTCGAAGTCATGTCCGGCATAGCCTCGCTCATGAAGGGCCAGGCCATGGAAGACATAGCCGCCGGGCTGGACTGCATGGCATACCGCCAGCCTATAGGCGTTTTTGCGGCCGTGTGCCCGTTCAACTTCCCGGTAATGGTGCCGTTGTGGTTCCTGCCGCCCGCCATAGCCACCGGAAACACTTTCGTTTTAAAGCCGTCCGAAACCGTGCCTTTTTCCATGCAGCTCACATACGAAATACTCGACGAGCTCAACCTGCCGCCCGGCGTGGTGAACCTGGTCAACGGCGGAAAGGACGCAGTTAACGCTATACTGCAGAGCCCCGACGTAAACGGCGTTTCGTTCGTCGGCTCCACCCCGGTAGCCAAATACATTTACTCCGAATCGGCCAAATACGGAAAACGCGTCCAGTCGCTCGGAGGCGCCAAAAACTTCATGCTGGTAATGCCTGACGCCAATCTCGCAGGCACCGCGAACGCGCTTATAGGCTCATGCTTCGGATGCGCCGGCCAGCGCTGCCTCGCGGGAAGCAACGTGGTGGCCGTAGGCGACGTCCACGACAAGCTGCGCGACGTTCTGCTCGAAAAGGCGAAAGCTTTGAAAGTCGGAATCGCGACCGATCCATCTTCGCAGATGGGCGCACTTATATCCAAAAAGGCTTACGACAGGGTTAATCACTATATCGAACTCGGCATAAAAGAAGGCGCCAAGCTCATTCTGGACGGGCGCGGCATTAAAGTGCCGGGAGGCGAAAACGGATTTTTCATCGGTCCGACCATATTCGACGACGTAACGCCGGATATGACCATCGCGAAAGAAGAAATATTCGGGCCGGTATTCAATATACTTCGCGCGGAAGATTTCGAACAGGCCATGAGCTGGATCGATAAGTGCCCGTTCGCCAACGCCGGAACAATCTTCACGGCCTCCGGCAAATGGGCCCGCGAATTCGGCTACAGACTGCCCGCCACCATGTGCGGAATCAATATAGGCATAGCCGCGCCGATGTCGTTTTTCTCCTTCGGCGGCGCGCGCAATTCTTTCTTCGGCGATCTCAAAGCCCACGGCTCGGAATCAATAGATTTCTACACAGACAGAAAAGTCATATCGGCAAGATGGTTCTAATATGGCCTTAGCGCATATTTAAACGCTCTTATCAAAAACAGCCGTATTAAAAACGAGACGGGGAAGCATAAAAACCTCCCCGTCTCGTTTTTTTCAAAATTAAGAAATATTAAAATTACAATCCGTAGTAAAGTTCGAATTCGTATGGATGCGGCCTGTTCTGCATTGGCAGGACGTCTTCTTTAGTTTTAATCGAAACCCAGTTGTCCACTAACGCTTTTGGGAAAACGCCTCCCTTGCTCAGAAACGCGTTATCGCTCTTGAGCTCTTTAAGCGCTTCCGCCAGGGACTGCGGAAGGAATTTCAGCTTTTTCTGTTCGGCTTCGGGCAGCTCGTAAAGATTGACGTCGAACGGGCCGTATCCCGATTTTGAAGGGTCGATCTTCGAATCGATGCCGTCGATACCGGCCATTACAAGGGCCGCGAAAGAAAGATAGGGATTGCATGTCGCGTCCTGCGGCCTGTATTCAAAACGCTTATCTTCCATGGATTTAACGTAGCCCGGAATTCTTATTGCGGCGGAGCGGTTTGACGTGGCGAACGCTATGCAGGTGGGCGCTTCAAAACCCGGCACGAGACGCTTGTAAGAATTGGTGGAAGGGTTCGCGAACGCGGTGATGGCGCCTGCATGTTTTAAAATTCCGCCGATGAAATTAAGAGCGGTTTTAGAAAGCCCGGAATAGCCTTTTGCGTCGTAGAAAAGGTTTTTTCCGTCTTCTAACAGCTTAAAATGAACATGGAGGCCGCTGCCGGCTTCGCCGTAAATGGGCTTGGGCATAAATGTGGCCGTCTTTCCCATTTTTTTAGCCAGATTAAAAACGATATATTTAACGAGCATTGTAGCATCGGCCATTTTAGAAATCGAATCGAACGCCGTTTCAATTTCAACCTGCCCCGCGCCGCCCACTTCGTGATGGTGATATTTTACCGCGACGCCGCATTTTTCAAGCAAAAGCGCCGCCTGCGAACGAAACTCGTAGAGCGAGTCCTGCGGATTGCAGGCGTGGTATCCGCCTTTAGCAGCCATTTTATAGCCGTCGTATCTGGCCGGATCGGAAGTCAGGGGCTGCGATTTGGTGAAAATTGAATATGACGATCCGCGCGATTCATTTAAATATTCGACGTTATCGAATACGTAAAATTCATACTCGGGTCCGAGAAGGATATTATCGCCGGTTTTGGATTCGGTGACGAATTTTTCGGCTTTTTTAGCTATATTGCGGGGGCACTGCGGATGATGGCATTCGTCGCCTTCTACGCTCCATATATTTGAAAACACCGACACCGTGGGAGTTTCATAAAAAGGATCTATGAAAGCGGTCTTTATGTCGGGTATCAGGACCATATCGGATTTTTCGATATTGACGAATCCATATGAATATCCGTCTATGCCGACGCCTTCTTCAAGCATTTTTTCGGTCACTCTGGAAGCCGGAATCGTAATGTGCCTTAACTTTCCTCTTAAATCGGTGGCTTTAAAATCGAGCATATCTATTTTAGAGTTATTCATGAATTTAATTAATTCGCGCGATGAAGAAAACATTATTATTCGCCCTTTCATATATAAATTAGGTGTGTTCCTATATTTTATATTCAAATCTTGACTTTGTCAATAAATTTATATTCAAAATTATTTATTTTGTTTAATGGCGCGAGCTTTTTTCGAATCATTGCCGAAGATATAATAATTAACAAAAAAGGCGTCATGTGCTTGACATAAAATCTATTTAATGCTACAATTTGAGAGAAATTTGATATTTGAATATTTATGAGGTGATTTATGACCAATAAAATTAAGTTGAATTTTTATTCGATCGCTTTGATTTTGACGGCTTTGATTTTCGCTTACGGCGAAGCCTCCCCGCAGTCAAAAGAAGAAGCGGCCGGAGACGCAAAAACCGAAATCATAAACTCTTTAATGCAGTCTCAAAATTATCAAAAGGCTCTTGACGAATGCTCCAAAGCCGGTACTGAGACCGGCGACAAAGCGGTTCTTAAAGCGGTTTACAATAACTACGCCCTCCTTCTTGATAAAAACCTGAAAATCGACTTAAATCATATAACCTCATTTTACCTTAACTTCGATAAAACCGAAGCGGCATCGAACCTTCAGCCATATTTTCTTTTGATTTCATATCTCGACACAAAGCAAAAGCATAAAGAAGCCGCAAAACTTCTCGATAAAGTCAACGTCATTTTTCCTTCCAACTCCTTCTACGTAAGCTCTGCGCCCGTCATTTTTTCAAAAGCCGGACGTATCGCCGAAGCTTACAAAATAATAAAAGAAGAGCTCGATAAAAAGCCGGACGCCGAAACGGAAAAACGCATTAAAACACAGCTTATAGAAGTTCATATCAACGCAAAAAAAACGGACGAAGCCCTCAAACTCCTCGAAGAAGAAATGAAAAAATATCCTCAGGAAGAGTTTTACAAAAATTACCTCACCATGATAGCCCAGCGCACCGGCGAATTCGATAAAACCATCCCCCTCATCCAGCAGAACCTTAAAAGCAATTCCAGCGACGAAGCCAGCCTTAAAAGCCTGTTTTATCAATCTATGAAAAAAGGCGATTTTGAAGCCGCGCTCGCAGAATTTGAAAGAATAGCCGCCGAAAAGCCCGAAGATATTTCGATAAACACCATGGTGGCGGAGCTCAATGTAATCAGCGGGAATCACAAGACGGCTGAAGTGCTCATAGAAAAACTGCTCAAAGACCTTCCGCAGAACACCAGGGCGCATTTATTAAAAGGGCGGCTTCTTTTCGACACGCAAAAATACGAAGAAGCTTACCGATACTTCGGAGAATATATCGCCAACTTCAAAGACGACGTAGAGCCTAAAACTTATTATTACCTGGCTCTCTCATGCATAAAAACCGGACGTCCCGTAGAAGCCGTAGACAATATGAAGATCGAAATCGAGAAAAGCTCCGTCAATACAAGTAAGCTGCTGCTGCGCGAAATGGAATCGATGTTCTTCAAAGAAAAGATGTTTAACACCGCCATTAATTTTTTCACGGAACTTTCCAAAAAATATCCCGGCGACAGCGAGCTTTTTTCTAAAATTTCTCTTTTCCACTACTATAAAGGCGACTATGAAAAAGCGGTAGAGTACGGCCAAAAAGCCATGGAATTTAAAAGCGACTCTTTTTCGGCGGCTTATATTCTGGCAATGGCCCATTCCAGGCTCGGAGACAGCAAGAAAGCCATGGAGCTTTTCAAATTATGCGCCCAAACTTCACCAGGGCTTTCAACCGCCGCATTTAACGCTTCGGTCGAGCAGAGCGCCTCGCTGGTATGGCCTTTCGCGCATCAGTACCTGTGCTACATACATTCCGCTTTGAGGTGCGGCGAAATGACTAAAGTAACCGCCGGCCTTAACGAACTTTTCGGCTTTCTGGCTGAAAAGACGCCGCCTAAATTCGTGGTCAAAGACATACAATCCGTAAATCCGTTCGCCGTACGCCCGGAATA
>JAKPTH010000293.1 GCA_029571125.1 bacterium | reverse complement strand
CCCGTCGACGCTTACCGGAAGAGCGCGCGCGGCGTAAGTTATACGATAATCGAAATCTTTAGGGGCGCGCTCGACAGGCGAATTTCCAGTTTCGGAGGAAAGGTCTATCACTGCATTTTTGGGAACTATAGTGCTTCCGCCGGAATATACGGTTATGGTGCCTCTGGAATTGACTGAAGCCACGCTTGATGCGTCGCCGCCGGTTCCCGCGCCGCTCAGGCAGCCCGAAATCGCCATAGAGGCCGTAAGAATCAGGGCGATTCCATAATTCTTGAGTTTGATTTTCATCATTTTTCACTCCTTAAGGTCGTTTTATCTTTAATTATTTTTTTCGCTGAAGGCGCAATAGAAACATGACTTAATTATACCATTTTTCAAAAAAATGCGCAATAATTTTCGAAAAACTTTCCGGAAAGCTCATGACGGCGGTTATTGAATATTTTTAACGCTGACGCATGCGACGCCGTATAATATAAAAATTATCATGGCAAGCTTGCAAAGGTCTATGGCAAGAAGATAAGCTGAATCCGAGGGCTTTTTAGACAGGTAAGCCGCGGCGGCGTAAAGCTCTTCGCCGATCATGCAGTAATCACATGCTATAACGAAAAAGGGTATCTGGTTAAAATCGTTCGTGGCGGCGATCTGAACCGCTCCTATCGCATGGCCGGTTTCGGCGTATATAAGCGATTCGGACACGAAATGCCCGAACATCAGGCTGGCCGCCGGTTTTTCCCGCATGATAACGGAATCGACCGCGCAGGCGAAACCCCACTGGTCGTCGGTTATATATTGGATGTTATCGGGCCGGTACAGGCCGGGTTTTCCGGCGCGCGAATATGCTCCGGCGGCGGCGGCGCGGGCGGCATTCATGACGAGCGAACGGCAGCAAGGCATTTTTAATTCGGTTTCGTAGGCCGCGGCCTTTTCGGCCACGTACGATAATATGCTAATAGAGGCCATGGTAGATATGGAATTCATATCATACATGCCGCTCAGATAAAGAACGGGCCTGCCCGTTTCGGCGGCGCGGCCGACGGCTTCTTCGATCGCATCCACGGCGGAAATTTTACGAACGGAAAACTTAAAGCCGCGGCTTGAAAGCAAGCGCGTAAAAATGATGATAAAAGAAAAAACCGCGAAGATGACAAGCACCAATCCGCGGCTTTCCGGATAAAATCCCGGGTAAATCATAATTGAATCAGCGTTCATCATTGCCGTCCGCCGTAATTATTTTGCCGCCGTCTAAAAATAATCTTATTTTTATATAATTTGAGCCCATACGATCTCGCCGCTTTCTATCCGGCCTTCTCCCGGGGGAATTTCCGCCAGGCAGTTCGCCGCGAGCGCCGTGGTCAATATATTGGAATCCTGTTTGGAAGGCACGCTTATCAGCGGCGGCTTTCCTTCCGCGCCGGCCGGATTTGAAATCACGGCCCTTAAATAAGTGGTCCTTTCCGGGTCCCTTTTAACCGATTCGCTTATCGCGCCTTTCACCGTCAGGCATTCACCCGGGTTCTTAAGGCCGGCATATTTATAAAGCGCCGGCCTCAGCAGTTTGATAAATGAAACCAGAGAAGAGGCGGGATTGCCGGGAAGGCCGAATACGAGTTTATTGCGGCTTCCGGTTTTTTTCAGCGCGAATATAAAAGGCCTGCCTGGTTTTATGGCCATTTTCCAGATATTGACGTCAAAATTAAGCAGCTTCAATGCGTCCGGTATATAATCGTAGCTTCCCACCGAAGCCCCTCCGGTAGTTATTACGATATCGGCCTTCAAAAGCCCTTCGGAAATTCTGGCCGCTATCTCTTCCGGCGTATCGCGGGCTATGCCGCCCAGCTCGCACTTAACGCCTGTTTTATTTAAAAGCCCGTACAGCAGAAATAAGTTGGAATTCATTATACGTCCGAATTCGGGAGCGAATCCGGCGGCGGCGACTCTTTCGTCGAGGGGATCTATAAGTTCGTCGCCTGTCGACACCACCGCTACCGCTCTTTTTTTGAACGCCTTCACCCGCGAATATCCCGAGGACGCAAGTATCCCCAGCGCCGCCGGATTGAGACGCGTTCCGCGCGGCACGATTACGTCTCCGGCCGAAAAATCGGCGCCGGTTCTTCTGACATGCAGCCCCGGCTTGAGTTTTTCGCGGCTTGAAACGGTCCATTTTCCGTCTTCTTTTTCTTCTTCCGCCGCTTCTTTGACGAGTATCGCGTCGGCCCCGGCCGGCAAAGGCGCTCCCGTCATTATTTTCACGGCTTCGCCCTCTCTTATTTCAAATCCGTTAACGCATCCGGCGGCCGCTTCGCCTATTACATTCAACGTGGTCCTGCCGGCTTCGCTTTTAACAAATCGAGAGCTGGCGACGGCGAAACCGTCCATAGCCGAAGTGTCGAAAGGCGGAACGCTGAACCGCGCCGTTACATCCTCCGCGCAAATTCTATCGAGCGCGTCGAGAATGAATAAGTCTTCCTTTTCGGCCGGTCCGGAAACGCAGCCGAGTATTTCTTCTATAGTGCCGTTTAAATCTTTTAAAATTTCAACCACCCCGTTTTGTATTATGGCGTAATTCATTCAGGCTGATTATATTAAAATATAGGCTTTTTGTCAATAATTAATTCCTTTAAAAAACGCAATGCGGAGAGCCCGACCCGGACTCTCCGCATATTAAAATAAATTTGCCGAAACGCGTTTAGATCGACGAAACCAGCCCCGACTCGGCCGTAAGAGGCTTTTCGATGTTAACGTGGCCTATAAGCGTTTTCATGGGGTAGCCGTTTATGAGTATCTGGACGTTTTTTATGGATTTGCCGTCGACGGGCGGCAGCTCCATGAGAGTGTTTACTATGGAATAAACGCTCAAAAGCTCCGAGCTTACGCCTCCCGGATGCTGATTTACGAGATCTTTCGAAAAATCCACGACCAGCGTTTCGCCGTAAAGATAAACCGCCCTGAGGCTTGCCGCCGGCGGAATCGTCCTGAAAAGCCCTTTCTGGTTGGGGCCTTTAATTAGCTGCGCGATTACGGCCTTGGAATATGCGATAATGCTCGAGCATTTAGGCACGCCGCGGTCTTCCGGATTTAAAGCGTCGAAGGAGGCGTTGGCGAAATAAAGCCTTACGTTCGCCTGTTCCTGCGCTACCGATTTCAAATCGGCGTCTTTACCCTGCACGAGTATTTTTTTCTGCGAAGAGTCCACGCTCTGGAACCCCAGAGCCTCGGGTTCGAAAAACACGTAATATCCGAGAGTGACCAGAATGCCGAGTATGATCAGAAGCATCAATATCGATAAAAAGCTTCCGCTGGAAGCGGTTTGCTGTTTCTTTTCTATCATTTAAAGTTCAACTCCTTATATGTGCGTCATTTAATGTCCGTTA
>JAKPTH010000282.1 GCA_029571125.1 bacterium | reverse complement strand
CGCCACGCTGGCCGAACTTTTAGTGAGCGCGTTGAACAGCGAGGTTTTTCCCACGCCGCTTAAACCTATGATTCCAATTTTCATCGATGATTACCTCGTTTTCTTTAAATATACTCCTTGAAATTTTTAACATTATACATCAATTTGCCTTAATTCTCAAGATATTTTTAATCTTGCGCGCGCCCGCCGCGAAGAGCAGATTAAGTTAGCGCAGAGCAGCGCGCATTACAACTATTGAATTGACATAAAAATCGATTGCTGATATAATATTATGCTATAATTATAGCCATTATGTTAAAAACGAAAGGGGAAAACTGTAATGAAAAAAAATCTCTTTATTTCAGCCGTGGCGCTGTTATTAATTTTCTTCGGAACCGCTCTTTACGCACAGGAAGATAAAAGCGTGCTGCTCGAATTCAAATCAACGCCAGCGGACGGCGCCGGATACATACTGACCGTCGATTCGGACAGTTTTTTCACTCTTTACGGCCTTGAAAAAAAGATCAGGCAAACCGTTACGACCGATTTCACGATGACTTCCGCCGAAGTCGTTCCGCCGATAAAAGACGCGCTGGGCTTCGCCATTGAAATAAACGACGAAAAAGTGGTTTCAGACGGCGAAAAAATAGACTCGCCGGCCAGAGGGACCAAACTGAATTTAAAGATCTCCAAAACCGGTAAAATCATAGGCTCTTCGGATCCTTCAAAACTTCAATATTTCCAGGACATGATAATATCCTTCCCCGGAAAACCCGTTAAAAAAGGCGAAGAGTGGAAAGTAGAAACGCCTTTTAAAATTCAAAACGGCGACGGAAGCGAAAAAGAATTGACCGCGATACTCAAATGCAAAATCGATGATTTTAAAAATATCGACGGCAAAAATTGCGCCGTCATAGAAACGAAACTGACCGTGGCAGATGAAAAGACCGGTTCCGCATCTCTCAAGGCGGGCGCGTCGGGAACCATGAACTTCGATTACGAAGCCGGAAAAATATTGTCCATAAACAACGTTATCAATATGGACGTAAAAGTTTACAACGAAAAAGCTCAAACTAAAAAGCCTTTAGAAGCATCGACTTTAAAATCTAAAATTTCGGTGAAGCTAAACCTGAAAAAATAACCTGAAGGACGGTCACAGGCCTCAATGTTAAAATATTTATACGGATCCATCTTAGCCGCGGCTCTGATATTCAACGCTGCGGGAGTCATGGCGGCCCCGCAGCAATCAAAATACTTCGGTTTTTACGAAGTGGAGTTTTATAAAGGCTCCAACCTTGCTCAATCGCTCAAGCACAGCGACATAAACGGCGACGGGCTCGCCGATCTTTCTTTTCTCGACGTGGAAAAATCGCAGATCGCGATTCTTTTAAACGCGCCCGGAAACAGAGTAAGCGGCGAAACCGGCCTGAACTCCATAAAATACGACGACAGGTTCGCCCGCTTCAACGTCGCGCTCGAAAGAAAGGTTTACGATTACCAGTTTATTAAACTGAAAGGCGATACTCTCGAATCTCTCGTTCTTCTTTCCGAACCGCGCTGGCTCGTTTTATACAGGCAGAACGAAAACATGCAGTTTTACGAATATTCAAAAACGCAGCTGGACGATTCGAATTATTCAAAAGCACAGATAATTTCACGCGACGTAGACGGCGACGGACTCGCCGACCTGCTTATTATGAGCCCGGACTTTTTCGTGTCGGTTCCCAACCGCGAAGCCTCGTCATTCACGGGCAATGCCGGCTATATTCCGCTGGCGTCCGAATACGGGGGAGAACCTTCGCAGTTCGACGTTTTCGACATAAACTCCGACGGCTTCAACGACATAATATATTCATATTCAGCCAAAAACGCCAATTTAAGGATCAGATACGGCGCCAGAAACGCCTGGTTTCCGGACGAAGAATCTCACGATCTTTTAAGCTTCCGCACCATGGATTTTTTCAGGCTCTCCGGCGGCGAAGACGATAAAAAAGCTTTTATGGGATGCGTTCTGGAAACTTCCAATTCCGCATATGTTTATGAAATTTCAGGGCGGACCGCCGCGGCTAACGACAAAAGCATAAAGCTGTGCGCCGCTTATTTCAATAAAGACGATAAAAGTTCCAAAAACATATTTTCGGTTAACGATTTCAATTCCGACGGGATTTCGGATCTCGCGGTTATAAACCCCGAACAGGCCCGCCTCGGCGTCTATTTTTTCTCCGCTGAAAACAGGGCCGCTTCTTACGCCGGTTTTCCTTTCCCTTCGCAAATCGCGGGAGCCTTCGGCGTCAGATCCAAAAAAGCGGATGTCAATAACTTTATCGCGTTTTCCAAAGACGCTCTGTTAAAAGCCTCTTTAAACGCCAAAAATTTCAAATACGATTTTTCCAAACCGGTCGAAGGGTTCGGCGCCGTTTTTTTCGCCGCGCCTTATAAAACCGATAAGGGCGAAAAAATAGCCGTATTCTCGAAAGAAAGCGGCGAAGTCGTCCTTAAAACGGCGGACGCCGACCTCGAATCGCCGGGCCCGAAATACCGGATAGAACACGCCCTCGACAATCTTACCGCCGTTAAAATCATCGGCGGCAAGGACTCCGTCGAAGGATTCATAGCTTTTTTCAAATACGACGGCGCCAGAGTCTTCATAAAAGGACAGGGCGATATATTCACGCAGGCGGCTTTCAACGAAAAAAACGCAGGCGGCGCAATGGAAACCGGCAACCTTATTTTATCGGATTATAACCTCGATAAAACATACGAGCTCCTTTTCTGCGATAAAAACATCATAAAGATCTACGGGCTTGATCTGGAGGGCCGCCGGCTCGCTCAAATCGAGCAGATAAATATAGGGCCTGCCGATTTTGCTTCAGACTGCATAGGCGAGGCGGGCGGTAAAATTTTCGTTTACGACCCCGATTCAAAGAGGCTTTTCGAATACGATAAATCGTCGCGCGAAAAGAAAATATCGGCCGTAGAAAAAAAACTCGCGGGCGCATCGGTGATCGATTTAAATTCCAGGCCTGCGTTTCTGACCGGCCCGGCCGTAATAACCCTTATTGACGGGCCGCGCGTAACCTTCTCAAAATTCAGCGTGGCCGAATACGAAGAAATCAAAAACGGAAGGTATAATAATCTCCTTGCCGAAGATATCAACGGCGACGGCTCCGCGGACCTGGTATTAACCTGCGGCTCGCAGAATTATCTGGATATATTTTCTTTCGGCGATAAATCGCTAAAACACTCCCTCAGATTTAAAATCTTCAATACAAAGCAGTTCAACCAGTATTCGTCGTACACGAGCGAACCGCAAGCGATAGATTCCGCCGATTTCGACGCAGACGGCTTCAACGACCTTGCGATGATGGTGCATAACAAAATACTGATATACTATTCGGACAGCCCTCAAAAGCCGAATACGGCGGACGGCGTTGATAAAAAAGAGGTGAAATAATGAAGCTCAAAATAAAAATCAGGCCCGCGCACACGATAATATTTACATGCCTTTTCCTGCTTTGGCTTTTATGCGCCCTGCCGGCCGCGTTTTCAAACGCCGCACAGCATGACGATTCCGTTCCGACGAGAACGGCGGTATTTTTAAAAGACGGCAATGTCATCACCGGAGAAATTCTCAAAAACAAAAACGGCAGTCTGATTATAGACAACGTATTTCAGGTTTTGACGATTCCTCCGGATAAAATCGAGCGCGTTGAAAAAATTGACAACGCCGGCCTGCCGTTCGATTTAAAAAGCGGAACAAAGCCGGAGCCCGCCGCCACCGCCTCGGTTTTTTTAAAGGGCACTCCGCCGGAAAGGCTCTTTAATCTGGGCAGCTCGCGCCCGGCGCCCATCGAAAGCCTGGTAGAAAAATACGAGGACGGCGTGGTTCAGATCAAAACCCCTTCGGGCTCGGGCTCCGGGTTCGTAATATCCGACGAAGGGCATATACTGACCAACTGCCACGTCATAGAAAATGAAACCGAAATAACCGTTACCATATTCGAAAAAACCAAATACGACTTCAATCAGATAAAGCTCGAAAATATAAAGATAATAGCGCTCAATCCTTTTTACGATCTGGCGCTTCTAAAGATCGAAGACAAACTGAAAAAACCTTTCGTCAAATGTTATTTTGCAAAATCTTCACACGCGAAAAAAGGCGAAAGCGTATTCGCCATAGGAAATCCTTACGGCCTTACACGCTCTATTTCGCAGGGAATAATCGCCGACAGCGAACGCTATGTGAGCGGCCTGATTTACATCCAGACCACCGCGCCAATAAACGCGGGCAACTCCGGCGGGCCGCTGTTTAACATGAACGGCGAAGTCATAGGCGTAATAAATATGGCATATTTTTTAGCCGACGGAATCGGGTTCGGCATACCTTTGAATTACGTCCATGATTTTCTGTCGAACGTCGAGGCTTATTCATTCGACAAAGACAATCCGAACTCCGGCTATATGTATAACAAGCCGCCGCGAAGAGCGTCGTTTGAAGATCTCAAAAAAGACGCGAAAAAACCGGTGAAAAAATAAACGCGCGCACTGGTTTTTAATATATTAAGCCGCATGCGCGTTAAATCAATAAAATTTAAAGGAGACCTTCGATGAAAAAAAAAGCCGGTGAAATTTTTCTTGTAAGCAGATGCGCCGTCGCTGAGTTTTATATAACCGTTTTTTTGATTTTATTTTTCACGCCAGTTCTTCTGCCCTCGGCTTCCGCCCAGACCGCGGAAACCATTTTAAAAACCATGCCGAAAGATGCGGCGGTGATATTATACAGCGGCGATATACACGATTTTCAAAATTACGCTAAATGGTCGCCCGTTTACGACTACGTAGTTTCAGAAGAATTCGGCGGGATTTATCTTACCGAAAAAGGCAAAGCAATAATCGGCATGATCGAAAAAGCCATAAAAATGCCGTTAACGCAGATTCCCGACCTGATAAAGGACGAAATTGTAATGTGGCTCGACACGGGCGATTTCAGAGACAAATCGGCGAGCTTCGCCGCGGCGTTTCGCTCTAAGGACATGAATAAAATCCGTTCCATAATCGACGACAATTTTATCGAAAACAAATCCG
>JAKPTH010000274.1 GCA_029571125.1 bacterium | reverse complement strand
AGAATGACTATTGAAATCGTGATGTTCGCGGCCAGAAATAAATCCAGAAGCACGACAGGCAGGGGAATAATGATCATCAGAACCACCGCGACCACCGCGAGCGTTATCAGAAGATCGGACCGTTTGAGTATTTCGGCCATGGGCACGCTTAAAAACGTCGGCATCTTATGTATTTATCATTCCTTTTTGCCTGTAAACGAACGCGAATACTGTAGCGATCGCTTCGAAAAATTCTTCGGGTATCTCTTCGCCGACCTCGACCTTTTCATATAATTCTCTTGCCAGCGGCTTGTTTTCATATAACGGAATATCGTTTTCTTTTGCGATTTCCCTGATCTTCAGCGCGACGAAATCCGCGCCCTTTGCCACTACCGTCGGCGCCGCGCCTTGCTGTCCCTGCTCGTAGGTAATAGCGATAGAAAGGTGAGTCGGGTTCGTGACTATGACTTTGGCTTTCGGCACCTCGCGCATCATCTGCCCCGTGGCTATCTTTCTCGCGCGTCTTCTCAATTCCTGCTTGAGGTAAGGGTCGCCTTCTTCCTGCTTGAATTCCTGCTTGATATCGTATTTGGACATCATTATCTTTTTTTCGAATTCGAAGCGCTGGTAAGTGTAGTCTATGATAGCGAGTATAAGAAGCATCAAGAGTATTTTCATGCTCAGATCGAACAGCATCGGAGCCGCCACGCCTATGATCTGGGGTATTTCAAGGCCCATGAATTTCGAGAAGGAGCGGATGTTCTGCGTGAAAAAACTGTATGGAAAATAAATGACCACCAGGACTTTTAAGACGGATTTTATGAGCTCGAAAAGCGGCTCTTTTGAAAAAATTTTAGACATTCCGTTGATCGGATTGAACCGCGAAACGTTGAACATCAAAGGCTCGAGAGAATAAACGAACCCCACCTGATAGAAATTAATCGCGAGAGCCGCTAGCGTGGCCGTCAGCGCGACCGGAAGTATGGCGAGCCACGTGGTGACGGTGAAATCTATTATCAGCTTGTTTATGGCCGCGTCGTCGAAATTTATCAGCATGTTAGAGTAAGCCGTTTTAAGGTATTCGCCGATGGTTTTCATCGAGAAAGAACCGCTGTAATAAATTACGATTATGCACAGCGTCACCACCACCATGCCGCTTAGATCCGGAGATTTAGCGACCTGGCCTTCTTCGCGGGCTTTTTCGCGCCTGCGCGGAGTCGCTTCTTCGGTGCGCTGCCCGGTGGGGGAATCGTCCGCGAAAAGCTGAAGGTCGAAATCTATGGGCGTATTTTCGTCGAACGTCCGAGCGCCGCATATTTTTTTTGTTTCGGGCGGTAAAGCCCGGCGGAGAATATCGTAATCGATATGAGTATTAAGTTCATGCACGGCGATTTTCATAAATTCACGCTTTACTTCAATAAATATAAAATCCGGATCAATTCGTCGAAAATATTCGAATGTATGAGGTAAATGAAGTATTTGACCAGGTCGTCCATATAATATATTATGATCATGAACGAAACCAGTATGTTCAGCGGAAAGCTGATTAAAAAAACTTCCAGGCGCGGCACGGCGCGCGATATTATTCCCAGCACGACAGAGAGCATTATCAGAGGTACCACTATGGGCGCGGCTATTTTAACGCCTATCGTAAAAAATTCCGGGGCCCTGTCGAAAATTTCCGAGACGAAATTTCCGTTATAATAAATCAGCCCGAGCGGAACTATTCTCAAGCTCTGGTTGAGAGCTTCGATTATCAGGTGGTGGCCGTTTATCATTAAAAAAATAAGGGTGAATATAAGATAATTGAAACTTCCGGTGATGGATTCTTCCTGCTGCGATTCGGGGTCTATTACCGAAACCATCGCGAATCCGATCTGAATTCCCATCAGTTCCCCGGCGAGCTTCACACCTTCGATGACGAACGACGCCACGAATCCGAGCAGCAGCCCCAGCAGTATTTCCTTGACTACTATAAGCGCGAAAATATAAGTTTGCGGAGGGATCTGGACCGCGCCGCGGGAGGATATTTCCGCCGGCATCAGCAGCATGGAAAGGACCAGCGCCGTCATTATTCTAAGCTGCGCTGGGACGCTTTCCGCTCCGATAACCGGAGCGGAAGTGAAAATACCCGTTATCCTGACTAAAAGCAGGAAATAAGTTTCAATATATTCGAAGACTTGAATGTACATTTTTGCTTCCGTTATTTAATTACCCATTTTGCGAAATTGATGAAAACGTCGCGGCTGTAATCCACGAGCAGCCTCAACATCCAGTTGCCGAAAAACACTCCCGCCAGGCTCAGCGCCACTATTTTGGGGACGAAGCTCAGCGTCTGTTCCTGAATGGAAAAAGCCGTCTGGAATATCGAGACGGCGACGCCTACGATGAGCCCCGAAATCATCATCGGGGCGGATGTTATAAGCGTTACGTATATCATGTTTGTCATTATTTCTATAACGGTTCTTTCATCCATATTCTACGCTCACGCAAAGCTCGAAACGAGCGATTTTATTATCAGATGCCATCCGTCTGCCAGCACGAATATCAATATTTTAAAAGGCAGCGATATCATGGCCGGAGGCAGCATCATCATGCCCATCGACATGAGCACCGATGCCACCACCATATCGATTACCAGGAAAGGAAGGAATATTATCAGGCCCATTTCGAAGGCTATCTTCATTTCCGAAAGAATGAAGGCCGGCATGACTATATAAAAAGGCACTTCGGATTTTTTTTCGAATTTTTTATCGCGGGCGAGTTTTATAAATAAGCTAAGATCGCTTTCCTGGGTTTGTTTCAGCATGAAATCGCGAAGCGTTTCGGACGTTCTGGAAATGGCTTCCATCTGGGTTATGTCGCGGTTGAAATAAGGCTGGAGGCATTCGGCGTTTATTTTAGCGAAAGTAGGCGTCATTACGAAAAAGGTGAGTATGAGCGAAAGCCCTATTATGATCTGGTTGGATGGCAGCTGTTGAGTGGCCAGCGCGCGCCGCACGAAAGAAAGGACTATGACTATGCGGGTGAACGAAGTGGCCATGACCAGTATGGACGGCGCCAGGGTGAGAACGGTAAGAAGAATTATTATCTGAAGCGCAACCGAGATATCTTCGGGATTGTTCGTGGGAGTTATTCCGAAATTGATTTTTGGGACCTGGACGGGAGCTTCGGCTGCCGGCTGCTGACCGCCCGCGCCCGTCTGAGTTTTTACGGCGGTTCGCGCCGGCTTTGAGTTCGCCGCCGCCTCGCCCTGGGCGAAAGCGTTTGAAGCGGTGATATGGTAAACGCATAACAGCGCCATAATTACGGTAAAAAATATTCGCGACATAGCGCAAAACCGCATCAGTCAAACCTCCGAATGTACACCTTATTTGCCTGGCGTGTATGTTATGCGAGAAAATTTTTGCGAATAATTATATATAATATAAAATATGAAGAGAAAATTAAGTTTACATAACGCCGATGAAGAGATTTTACTAAATAACGGTTGATTTGTCAATCGTTTTTTTAGGTTCCGGCCGTTTTTGAACGGCGGTTTTTACGAAAAGTTGAAAGCATTAAAAAAAGAAAAAATGGCGGGTTTATTCCAACGGCGTTTTTTTATCGGCCGGCATGAACTTCTGAAGGTATTCCGAAAACATTTTACCTTTGATATTCTTATCGCTTTTAAGCCTTATGAGATCGATGGTTTCCTTGTCGCATATTTCCGCTATCTTGCTTATGCCCGTTCCGCCCACTCCAAGAATAAAGAGTTTTGAATAAATTTCGACGATGTAAATGTATTTGTCGGCTGCAATCATTTGATAATCGAGGACTTTGATGTTGTCGGCCGATGAGAAATTTGAGGCGGCGCCCATATACTTTTTCATAATCAATATTATCATGATGCATATAACGGTCGCCAGTATGAACTTTATTATGGTCGAAGTGAAGTCGAAATTGAAATTCGAGACGGGCTCTTTGTACTGCAGTATGTTTTCGTAAGTTTGCCCGAAAACTTCCGGCGCGCAGGATAAAATTATAGAGGCCGCCGCCGCCGGCGCATAAATTAAGCGCATGGCGGCATCGCGGCCTTTGGATATTTTATCGGTAAGTAGTCCCATTAAATTTGAATTTGTCATTTTGAGCCGTTCCGTTAAGGTTTGAGGCTTTGCAGGCGTTCGTGAGGGCTTATGATATTAGTTATTCGGATACCGAAGTTTTCGTCTATTACCACGACTTCGCCTTTAGCCACGAGTTTGTTGTTTATTAACACGTCTATCGATTCGCCGGCGATTTTATCGAGCTCTATGATAGATCCGGCGGTGAGTTCAAGTATTTCTTTAATGAGCATCCGGGTGCGGCCCAGTTCGACCGTGAGCGTCAAAGGCACGTCGAGCAGAAGCTCGATGTTGGAAGTGGCGCCGGCCGGCGTTCCGAAGTTGAGCGAAGAAAACTTCGCCGCCTGGACGTTTTGCTGCGGCTGCTGCGGGTATCCCATCTGCTGTTGCGGATATCCCATCTGTTGCGGATATCCCATCTGTTGTTGCGGATATCCCATCTGCTGCGGGTATCCCATAGGCTGCTGCATGGGCTGCTGTTGAGGCGGATAACCCTGCGGCTGCTGCATCGGCTGCTGTTGAGGCGGCTGTTGCTGCTGGGCGGCGATCTGCTGCTGCTGTTGAGGCGGCGGCGTGAACTGCTGCTGCGGCTGGGCCGGAGGAGCCGACGGCTGAGATACCTGAGGCTGAGCGGCCTGCGAGGTTACCTGGTTTAATATCGCGTCTATTTCGTCCTGATTGGTTATTAATAAAGACTGAGAAGCGCTCGGAGAAACGCTTACTTCGGCCTGCGGCTGTTTAGATTCGAGCATGACCTGGCCTATGAGCGATATGATGTCCTGCGAAACGCTTACCGGCATGCATATGAACAGGGCGAAGTTGAGCTTGTTTTTGTCCGCGTTGTAAGTGAGCTCGAAGTTAAGCTTCGCGTAAATTAAATCGTTTCCGAAGCCCGGATCGTAGCCGTCTTTGAAATCGCTCGAACCCGCGAATGAAATATTGGCCTCGAAAGGTATTTCGCCCGCGAGAGCGGTCAATTTGTTTTTTAAATAACTTTCGCTGAATCTTTTGAAAAATTCCTCGATCGCTTTATCGTAATGGTTTTTATTGTCGATTACGCCGGCCGTTCCGTCGCCGCCGAGAAGTATGTCGCCGAAAGCCAGGATGTCGGACAATTTTATGAAAATGCCGCCGCGGCCTTTTATGGCGCCGTCGAAGTCGAGGTAATATTGATGCATTACCTGGTCTTTATAATGCCGTGAAATGCTTTCTTTCTTGTCTTCGTTTATTTCGACGAGGCTGACTCTGGTGGTGGCCGAAACTATAGACGTAAAAGCGTCGCTTCCGCCGCAAAATACGTCGTCTATAAATTTTCTGAATATTTCGGTTTCGTCGGGGTTCAATATTTTTTTGACTTCGAACGGCGGCGGGGTGCCTCCTCCGCCTCCGCCCGTCCCTTTATCCGAAACCGGCTGAGTAATTCCGCCTAGCAGGGCGTCTATTTCATCTTGCGTCAATAAGTTTTCAGCCATTTACAATCCCACCTCTTCTTCATTTTCACGTACGACCTGTGCTATAGCTACCGCTAACTTATTATCAACAAGACCGGGATTGCCCTTGAACTTTAGCCTTCCGCCCGCGTGGACGTCGAGCAGGTCGCTTGTTGACTTTCTTAAAATTATTACATCGTTTATATTTAAATTCAAAAATTCGCTTACCGTGATTTCGGATCTGCCCAATTCTACGACCAGAGGGATTTTCGCTTTTTTCAGCGATTCTTCGAGCTTGCTGGCGTTGCCTTCGCTTTCGATCTTGTTTATCGACGAGTATAGGAATTGCACGTTAAGCTTTTCAAGTATCGGCTCCAGCACTATGTGCGGGAAGCATATGTTGGAAGTGCCTTCCGTATCGTGCACCCTTACTTCGAATGTGATTAAAAGCACCATCGCCGTAGGAGGCGCGATCTGGGTGAACTGCGGATTCGATTCCATCAGTTCGATTTTCGGCTCTATGCTGACGAACTGCTGCCAAGCTTCGGTCAAATCGTTTAGAAGGCGCGCGATGATTTTTTTCATGACGGTTTCTTCTATCGTCGTCAGCGGCCTCGATTTTGAAAGCGCCTTTCCCGTGCCGCCGAAAAGCCTGTTTATCATAGCCAGAGCGAGGCTGGGGTTGATTTCGAAAACCGCGTTTCCCTTGAGGTCTCCGCCTACGTCGAAAACCGATATTACCGAAGGGTTCGGCACGGAGCGTATATATTCTTCGTAAGTTATCTGGTCTACCGATATTACCTGGACCGAAACCATTGTCCTAAGCATGGTGGAAAGGCTCGTGGTTACTGTACGCGAAAAATTTTCGTGTATCTTATTTATCGTTCTGAGCTGCTCTTTAACGAATTTATCGGGCCTTCTGAAATCGTAAGGCTTCGTTTTTTTTGTGCCCTTTTCCAGCTTTGCCTTTGCCAGAAGCTGGGTGGTGGGCTGCTGCGGCGCTTCGGGCGAGGGCGGCGGAGCCATGAATCCCGGCTGCATCGGCATTTGAAAAAATTGCTGCTGGAACTGCGGCGGCGGGCCCATGAACTGCGGAGCGGCGCCGAACTGCGGCGGCGGCCCCATGAATTGCTGCTGCTGGAACTGCGGCTGTTGAAATTGCTGCGGCGCCTGCTGTTGAGGCTGCTGCTGGAATTGCTGGAACTGCGGCGGCTGTTGCTGCTGGGCCTGAGGGCCGCTCATTACGCTGCTGGGAGGAGCGGCCGGCGGCGGCGAGCTTGCCTGAGGCGCTGCCGGAACCGGTTCCGGAGCCGCCTGCGGCGCCGGACTGTCCGAACCGCCTCCGCCCGCCAGGGCGCTTAGCAGCTCATCTATTTCGTTTTGAGACATTACGCTGTTGTCCGGCATATCAGTTCACCCGCCTTCCGAATTTAAAATCAAAATTCCGCATAATAAAATTATTCCATCGTCATGGCCGAAAAGTCATAAACGTTGACTTTAACGACTAAAAATTTCTTTTTTTTCTGCCCGCCCAGAAACGACGATTCCACTTTTATATTATCGCCTATGATAAGGTTGAGCTCTTTCTGTATGGATTTGTGAAGGTCTTCGTTCTGGTATATTTTTTTAATTTCTTCGATCTTAAACATCATTACGCCGCGGGTTATGATATCGCGCACCGCCGGCTTTTTTTTGTCAAGATAGTCTTTGACTTTAACGTCGTTGACTTCCGCGTTTATTTTAAACTTGACCATCCCTTTTTCAGCCAGAGGATATATCGTGAATTCATCGAATGCGATATTTTCTTT
>JAKPTH010000232.1 GCA_029571125.1 bacterium | reverse complement strand
CAAGAAAGGCCTGATATATTATGAGCGAAAGAAAAAAAGTTCTTATAGGCTTGTCCGGCGGCGTGGATTCTGCCACGGCCGTTCATTTTTTGAACGCATCCGGCTTCGACGTAATCGGGCTTACGCTGAAAATGCTTCCTGACGCCATAGAAAAAGTATGCTCGGCGGGCGAAGGCTTCAGGGTATGCTGCTCGAAGGAAGCGGTTATGGAGGCAAGAATATGCGCCATGAAACTGGGGATACCTCATTATGTAATCAACTGTTCCGGCGATTTCGAAGATAAGGTTATACGTTACTTTATCGAAGACTATCTTGCTGCTAAAACCCCGAACCCGTGCGTGTTCTGCAATAAATTCATAAAATTCAAGTATTTATTGAAATATGCGGCGATGATGGGAATAGATTTTGTCGCCACCGGCCATTACGCCGATATCAAATACAGCGAAAAATACGGCATGAAATTATTCTGTAAGCCGGCCGACGCCGACCGCGACCAGTCTTATATGCTTTCTATGCTGCCGCGCGAATATATAGAAAAAATTATACTGCCGCTCGGGCCTTACGCGAAATCGGAAACGCGCGCCTATGCCGAAAAGCTCGGGCTCATCGTGGCCAACAAGCCCGACTCGCAGGAAATATGCTTCATTCCTGACGGCGATTATGCCGGATTTATAATGGCGGACGAGAAAAATTTATCCGCGGTTAAACCGGGCAATATCGTGACAGCCGACAGGAAAATCCTCGGAAGGCATAACGGGCTGATAAATTATACCATAGGGCAGCGAAAGGGCCTTAATATCGCCCACAAAACTCCCTTATACGTTATAAGGCTCGACCGCGAAAGAAACGAAGTCGTTGTGGCCGAAGCTTCAGCGGCCGAAAAAAGCGAATTTTTCGTTAAGGATATAAACTGGCATCCCGAAGCTCCATTAACTCCGGGCTATGCGTACGGCGTCAAGATAAGGTACAAGCACACGGAGGCCGCGGCCGAATTAACGCCTCTCGCGGGCGGCAGGGCCTCTGTAAAACTTCATAAACCCGAAAGAGGGGTTACTCCCGGGCAGATTCTCGCCGTGTACGACGGCGAATTCCTGCTGGGCGGAGCGCTCATCGAGTAAACCCGATCGCGCGCTCCCCCGTCATGGCCTGTTTTACCGCCCTTGAAGGCGGTTTTCTTTTTTAACCGCAGCTGTAATATGAGCAGGCCGGATTTCTGCACTTGCCTCCCCGGCAGCCTTCCACGTAATCCAGCGTTCCGCCGCATTCGGGGCACGCCCCGCTCTGGCCGACGCCGATTATTCCGCCCAGATAAGAATTTCCGTTTTGAGCGCTTCCGGATATCGAAAGAGCCTGCGCGATTCCGCCTGTGAAGGCGGAGTCGTCCTGGTTTTCCGGCGCGGCGGAGCTTTTGGCTTCGCCCGATTTTTCGGCGGCTTTCTGCTGGGCCATTTCGCGAAGCATTATATAATCGTGGATCGCCTTGCCGACGCCGTCGAGGCAAGATGCAATGTAGCTCGGGCCGAGGCCTTTTTCTTTGGTGCATTTTATCTCTATGAGCTCGTCGCGTATTTCCTGCATGCTCGCTCCGTGTTTGAGCGCGAGCGAGCTGAGCCGGCCGAGGCCTTCGGTGAACGCCGACGGGCAGCCGCCTGCCTTGCCGAGATCGGCGAAAACTTCTATTTCCTTTCCGTCGAGGTCTTTATATATGTGCACGTAAAGCATGCCGCATCCGGTGTCTTTTCTGATGCGCGTTCCGTCCGCTATCTGAGGCGTTTTGCGCTTTTTGGGCTGAGGCTTGAGGCTTTCTCCCGCTCCGGATGTCGCGGCCGGCGCCTGAACGGCTTTCGGCGCGGAACCCGTGTGATAAACCTGTTCGCTCTTGCAGCCGTCGCGGTAAACCGTTATGCCTTTGAGCCGCATCCTGTAAGCCATCATATATGCCTGAGCGATATCGCTCACCGAAGCCGAATTCGAAAAGTTGATGGTTTTAGAGACGGCGTTGTCGCAATACTTTTGAAACGCGGCCTGTATTTTGATATGCCATTCATAAGGTATTTCGTGAGACGTTATAAAAACGTCCCGCAGATATTGCGGAAGGTCGCGAAGATTTTTGAGAGTGCCTTCCGATTTTATTTTTTCTATTATTTCCTCGCTGTCAAATCCGTTTCTTTTGAGCGTCGCCATTAAAAAAGGATTGATTTCGCGGAGCACCGTTCCGTCCATTACCCTTTTTTCGTATGAAAGAGCGAAATATGGTTCTATGCCGCCCCAGGCGCCGGCTATGGTGGATATGGTGCCCGTGGGGGCGACCGTGGTGGAGGCGGAGTTTCTAAGCTTCATGTCGACGCCTTTGAAGTTGGGCGAGTTTTTATCGTAAATCGAATTTTTGAAATTGGCGAAAACTCCTCTGGAAGCGGCCAGCGCCTGAGACGCTTTGCGGGTCTCCGTCTGGATGAAGTTCATGACGTTTTCGGCCAGATCGCACGCCGCGTCGGAATTGTAGGCTATTTCGAGCTGGGCCAGCATATCGGCGAAGCCCATTACCCCGAGCCCTATTTTACGGTTTGATTTCGTAAGCTTTTCGATTTCGGCGTTGGGGTATTTATTCATGTCTATAATGTTATCCAGGAAATGCACCGCTGTAGAAACCACTTTAGCGAGGCGCTCGTAGTTGACTTTTCTGTTTTTAATCATCCTGCCGAGGTTTATGGAGCCCAGATTGCATGATTCGAAAGGCAGGAGAGGCTGTTCGCCGCAGGGATTGGTGCTTTCAATTTCGCCGATATGAGGCGTCGGGTTGTATTCGTTTATCCTGTCGATGAATATGACGCCCGGGTCGCCGTTGCGCCAGGCGTTTTCGACCAGAAGCGACCATATCTGCGATGCTTTTACCTTTCCGGCCGTTTCGCGCGTGTGCGGGTTTATCAGCTCGAAATCGCCGTCGTCGGCTACGGCCTGCATGAACTTGTCGGTGATGGCCACCGATATATTGAAATTCGTAAGCGTTTTATCGTCTTTCTTACACGTTATGAAATCGAGTATGTCGGGATGATCGACCCTTAAAATGCCCATGTTGGCGCCGCGGCGGGTGCCTCCCTGCTTGATTTCCTCCGTGGACGAATTGTAAACCCGCATGAATGAAATCGGACCGGAAGCGATTCCTTTAGTGGTTTTTACGTTGTCGTTTCTGGGCCTGAGCCGGGAAAAGGAGAATCCGGTCCCGCCGCCGGACTTATGTATCATGGCCGCTTCAAGCAGCGTGGAGTAAATCCCTTTTATGTCGTCTTCGACCGGCAGCACGAAGCATGCGGAAAGCTGCTGCAGGGTGCTTCCGGCGTTCATGAGAGTGGGGGAGTTGGGGAGGAACTCCAGGTTGAGCATTATATCGAAAAATTCTTCGGCGGCTTTGCGCGCGCATTCGCTGGAATCGTATAATTCGTTGAGATTGTCCAGGAAGGTTTTAAAGTTTTCGTCGTAATTTTTTACCGCGCCTGAATTTAAAAATTCATAAAAATCCGATATCGTTTTTTTCACGTCCGGCGAATTCGACGCCTGAACGGGAAGAGCGGCCGCGAATTGGTCCATGGCCGCTTTCAGCTTTTCTGAATTCTGGCACTGCGTGCCGTGAAGAAGAGACAGATCCGAGCTCAGATTATCGCAGGCCGGCATAAGAACGCGCGCGACGTTTTTATAAACGGCTCGCGCTTCTATATTTTTATCGTAAATTATATCGGCCAGAGCGACGTTTCTGGCCACGCGCCATAATAGTTTTTCGGGGGTCTCGTTGGGTTTGAGATATCTTTTTTCCAGAACGATCCTGGCGTTAGGAGTTAGTTCGAGTTTCTTTTCGGTTAACGTTCGCTTCATTCTATGCGTTTCCTCTCTTTGCTTAAAGGGCTTTTAACTGCCCGGAATATAGCCGGAATCTAATTTATCATTCAAATATATTCGAAATATTTAATGTTTTAATTCGCTTGCATATAACGATAAAACGCGGGATTACCGCGTTTTATCGTTATATGGTCTTATATGCCTTTTTAATAAAGCCGGGCGAATTTTAAGTCTTGACTTTTCTAATCACGTCGAGTATGCTGCCGTCGCGCCATTCCATAACGGCGACGATCCTGTCGTCGAGCTCCACTTTTTCAGGGACGCCGGTTATCTTATAAACTTCGTCCATGAGCTGGTCGATAGGCTTGATGGGCAGGCCCGATTTTTTCGTCTTTTCGATGAGATCCTGGCGTTTGGGGTTGATGCAGATTCCGCGTTCCGTTACTATAACGTCTATCAGTTCGCCGGGACAGGTTACGGTCGTGACGTTTTCGCGGATTATAGGTATGCGCTTGCGGAAAGACGGAGCGGTTATTATGGTTACGGCGGAGCCGGCGGCTACGTCGGGGAATCCGCCTGTGCCGTGCAGCAGAAGGCCGTCCGAATGAGTGTTGACGTTGACGTTGAAGTTGAGGTCTATTTCGGTGG
>JAKPTH010000231.1 GCA_029571125.1 bacterium | reverse complement strand
TCATCGAACGTCCCAAACAGCTTCGCCGGATCCGGCGAGACATTCATGCATACGCTAAAAGACCGCGGTCATCTCATACTCGTCGGCGGCGGCGAAAAGCCCGGAAAGGCGGTGGATTTATTTGTAAAACTCGCGCAGGGCGATAAAAAACAGATAATAGTTTTCCCGCTGGCGTCTGAAAACTCTGTGGAAACCGGCGCCGAAGACGCGGACATGTTCGTAAAAGCCGGCGCTAAAGACGTACGGGTAATGGAAATCGCCGGCCGTAAAGACGCCGTTAAAATACAGAATATAGACGCCGTTTTAAAATGCGGCGGCGTGTGGTTTTCGGGCGGAGACCAGAACCGCATCACCGAAAAACTTCTCGGCACGCCTCTTCTCGAAGCCATAAAGATAATGAAAGCCAGAGGCGGCGCCGTCGGGGGCACCAGCGCCGGAACTGCATGCCAGAGCGATCCGATGATCACGGGCGAAGGCGACAT
This sequence comes from bacterium, assembly GCA_029571125.1. Classification (GTDB taxonomy): domain Bacteria; phylum Muiribacteriota; class UBA9980; order UBA9980; family UBA9980; genus UBA9980. The sequence continues at coordinate 1,155 of JAKPTH010000231.1, read as the reverse complement.
GGAGTCGATAAAAAAAGGCTCCGCGGCCCTCGCCGAAGGACTCGGGCTGATCGATTATGCTATAACGGACCAGCATTTCATAAAACGTCAGAGGCAAAACCGCCTCTTTACGGCGGTTATCGAAAACCCCTCGAAACCAGGCATCGGAATAGACGAAGATACTTCGATCTGGATAAAACCCGATAAAAGCATCGAAGTCATGGGCGAAGGCTGCGTGATGATAATCGACGCAAGAAACGCGAAAGTCGCAGGCAAAGGCGAAAAATTAAACGCCTCTGATATCCGCGTGGATGTGCTGACTGACGGAGCGACATTTAAATTGTTCTCTTACTAAATGCAGTTTTAAAGCCGGATTCAAGGTCGGAATAGATAAATAACCTTCATAATATAAACGGTGTTTTAAGCTTTATTAGCGCGCAATATATAGAAAACATATCCGTAATATTCGCCGTATTTTCTATATAACGCGATCTCGGCCGTCTCGTTGTCGAACACCTTTTGGGCTTCAGGATTATTGCCGTAGATCTCTTTTAAATTCTGGATCCTTTTTTCTATCGGGCCGTAGTAATCTTCCCATCCGGAATTCGGGATCGCGAACACGCCGGCTATGCTATACCCGCACGCATCGGCTATCTTCAAATTCTCGTTCACGCTTTTCATCGCCGGATAATCCTTATCCCAGAATTTTTTAGGCTCTTCCGGCATTTCAGGAGTAAGCCAGGATAATTCCGAAACAACGATATATCCGTTTTCACACAACAGCTTTTTCCAATCACGCAGTCCTTTTTCAAATCCGTATATATAAATGGCGCCTTCAGACCATATAAGATCAAACGAATTCGGTGAAAATTTCATATCGAACATCGAATCGTTGACGGTTGTTATTCTGTCGGTCAGTTTTTCATTTTCGGCTTTTCTATTGAGTTTGTCGAGAAACGGCTGATGGTTATCGAGCGCGGTTATGCGGCATCCAGAATTTTTTGCCAGTTCTATAGTCTGGCGTCCGGGGCCGCAGCCTATATCGAGTATTTTTGAATCCGGCGTCAAATTGCGGATCATTTTTAAAGCCCTCTTGGTGGATTGATTGTTGCCCGGCGCTTCCCTCGGAAGGTCTTTGTGCACTTCGAAAAGAAAGTTCATAAATTCTCCTTGTTC
>JAKPTH010000213.1 GCA_029571125.1 bacterium | reverse complement strand
GCCGGTGCCCGAAATTTTTCCTGAATAGAGGGCTGAATATTTTAAATTATCTGTAATGATTTTATGGGTATTTTCGTTTGTGCGCACAAGATGGCAAGGCATATCTACGCGGCTCAAGCCCGAGGATCTACGTGAAAAATAACGGCGGGTTTCATCGGAACGTTCTTCTATAAGCTTCGACAGGTCGACCGTTCTTTTATCGATACGAGGCGGCGTGCCGGTTTTAAGGCGGCCCGTTTTAAGGCCGAGCGTTTTAAGCTGCTGCGCCAATTTGACGCAGGCGGGATCTCCGAGACGGCCTCCTTCGTAAGACTTATCGCCTATATGTATCAGGCCGTTCAAAAATGTGCCGGTAGTTATAATTACCGCCTTGCATTCATAGCCGGCTCCATTATGAAATGATATTCCCTTTATCCCGCCGTTTTCGAATATAATATTCTCTACTATGCCCTGTTTTATCTCGGCGTTCGGGCATTTTTCCAGAAAGAGCCTCATTTCGTTTTTATAACGCCACTTGTCGTTCTGGGTGCGCAGCGACCATACGGCGGGACCTTTTCTAAGATTGAGGGTTTTGGTCTGTATGGCCGTCTTATCGGCGATCAATGGCATAGCGCCACCGAAAGCCTCTATTTCGAAAACTATCTGCGATTTTGCGAGGCCGCCTATAGCCGGATTGCACGACATCTGAGCGATATTGTCTATGTTTATGGTAACGCCGAGCGTTTTAAGGCCCATCTTTGAAAGCGCGTAAAAAGCTTCGCATCCGGCGTGGCCCAGTCCTATTACAGCCACATCGTATTTTCCCAGGTACATAATTACTTCCCTTTTTTCTTTGCTGAACTTAAATAAACCATTAAAAGCGTTATTTCCGCGGGAGTCACGCCGGAAAGTCTCGACGCCTGACCGAGATTCGACGGCATATATTTTAAAAGCACTTCTTTGCTTTCTTTAGAAAGGCCTTTCACGTCCGAATATTTAAATCCGGGCGGTATGTTTATCTTTTCTACTTTTTTAAGCTTTTCCACCTGTGAAAATTCGCGTTCTATGTAGCCTGAATATTTAACGTAATTTTCAAGAAGGGATACGGCTTCCGCCTCGATGTCCGGTTTAAGTCCGGTAGTGAATCCGAATTTTTCGAGCGTCATATAAGACACTTTTTCGCGCCGCAGAATTTCGAAAGCGCTGAAAGGTTTTTTAATAGGCTGCTCTCCAAGTTCGGACAGGCAGGCGTTATTTTCTTTATTGGGATTGATCTTGAAACTTTTCAGCCTTTTGATTTCGTTCACGAAACGGCGTTTCTGCTCAAAAATTTTATAATAAAGCTTTTTATCTATAAGCCCGATTCTGGCGCCTATTCCCGACAATCTGAAGTAGGCGCTCTCGCCGCTTAAAATGAGGCGGTGTTCGGCGCGCGATGTGAACATTCTGTAAGGCTCTATAAGCGGCTTGCTCATAAGATCGTCGATCATAACGCCTATATAAGAGGAACTTCTTAAAAGTATAACTTCTTTTTTACCTTTGATTTTCTGCGCAGCGTTTATAGCGGCCATAATTCCCTGCCCGGCGGCTTCTTCATAGCCCGACGTTCCGTTTATCTGACCGGCGCAATAAAGTCCGCTCATCAATTTAGTTTCGAGAGTAAGCTTGAGCTGATCCGGAGGCATGTAATCGTATTCTATGGCATAGCCGTAACGCATGACTTCGATCTTTTCGAGGCCGGGTATGGTGCGAAGTATCGCCTGCTGGACGTCTGGCGGCATCGACGTGGTGAGGCCCTGAAGGTACATTTCATTTGAGTTTTCGCCTTCAGGCTCGATGAAGATCTGATGGTTCGCCTTCGCGGGAAAGTTGATGACTTTTCTATCTATCGAAGGGCAGTATCTGGGGCCGTTATTGGTTATATTACCTATAACCAGAGGCGAGCGGTGTATGTTATTTTTAATGACTTCGACCGTGGCGTTATTTGAAAAAGCCAGGTAGCAATCCATCTGATTTTCACGCGACAGTTCGCCTTCGTAAGAAAAGCATTTTATTCCGG
>JAKPTH010000184.1 GCA_029571125.1 bacterium | reverse complement strand
GAGCAGCCGTCGATTCTGGCGGCGTCCCAGAGGTCTTTTGGAAGTGTCATAAAGAACTGCCTCAATAGAAAAATGCCGAAAAAGCCTGCGGACCAGGGAATTATGAGCGCGTAGAAAGTGTTGAGCCAGCCCAGCTGCTTTAATATGAAATAGTTCGGCACCAGCAGGACCTGCTGCGGAACCATCATCGTAGCCAGAAGTATATTGAAGAGCCATTCCTTGCCGTAAAAATTCATATGTGAAAAAGCGTAGGCCGCAAGCGAGGAGGAAAAAAGCTGCATTATCGTGCATGCGAGCGCGACGAAAACGGTATTGAGAAAATACTTAAAAAACGGGGCTTTCGTCCAGGCGATTATATAATTTTCATAAACGAATTTCGCTGGAAAAATTATAGTAGAATCGAGAGCTTCGAACTTATTTTTAAACGACGTAAGAATCATCCATAGGAACGGGGCGAGCATGGTCAGCGCGCCGGCTATTAAAAATATATGAATAAGCGTACCGATGAACTTTTCTTCAGCTTTTATGGATTTAAACATTATTTATAACGCACCTTTCATTTTCGTATTCATAGCCGTGATTAATTGTAGTGTACCCTTTTCGCCGTGAACTTTTTCTGAAGATAAGTGATGGCGAATATTATAAGGAACAGTATGAACGCGAGCGCTGAAGCGCGGCCCATTTTGTGTTCTACATAAGCCAGCTGGTAGAGATAATAGATAACGACGGTCGTCGATTCCTGAGGCCCGCCGCCGGTCATCATATAAACCTGCGCGAAAACCTGAAACGATGAAATGGTGGACATGATCATGACGAAGAACGTAGTCGGCGATATCATCGGCCAGGTTACGTTCCAGAAAGTCTTCCAGCGGCCGGCGCCGTCTATCTTCGCCGCGTCGTAAAGCGACGGCGGCACGTTCTGAAGGCCCGCGAGAAATATGATTACGTTATAGCCGAGACCTTTCCAGATAGACATTATTATTATGGCCGGCATAGCCCAGGTGGTGTCCATGAGCCAGTCGGGGCCGGGTATTCCCGTTAGAAAGCCGATGAAAGAGTTCAGCACGCCGTATTTTTGATACATGTATTTCCAGACTATCGAAATGGCGTTTACCGAAGTAATGACCGGCAGGAAGTAAATAACGCGGTACATTTCGAGGCCTTTAATTTTCTGGTTGAGTAATATGGCTATGAAAAGGGAAAGAAATATCTGTACGGGGACCGTGCCGACTACGTAATATAACGTGTTCCACATCGAATACCAGAAATGTTTGTTTGTTATTACGTATTCGAAGTTAGACAGCCCCACGAAATTTTTGAAATAATTAGTCATTCCGCCGCTGTGAACGGATATAACCATAGCGTAAAATACCGGTAAAACATGGAAAGTTAGTATTACCGCGAGTGCCGGAAATAAATAAAAGTACGCTGACCATTCGTATCGTTGAAAAAAAGATTTTTTGCTCATTTTATCTTCGTCTTAGCCATTTCCCTTTCTAATTCTTCTTTTATCTTAGAAGCGGGATCTTTTCCGCCCTTCGATTCCTTCGGTTTGTTTGACGCCCATGTTTTCGCGCCGCCAACGCGCACCGTGCGCGTTATGCTGTTTAATAATTCTATCGCGACGATATGGTTTTTAACCGTTTTATCGGCCGCCAGCTCTTCGATAACCGGTTTGATGTCGTCGCCCATGCTTTCTATGATATTTATAGCGTTCATTTTTATCATTTCATCGTCTTTATTGAGGCTTTCGATAAGCGGCTTTATCACTTTGAGGCCCGCGGCCGTAAGCGCAGCCGTTATCTTGTCTCTTATTATGAAGTTCGATGAAGTCAGATACCTTACCATGGCGGCAACCGCGTGGACATAAGCTTCGGGATGCTCCAGCAGCCTTATGAGAGCATCCGCGACCTGCTCTTCGTCGAATTTCGAAATGACCTGCACGATCCAGTAAATGGTTGTAGTGCCTGCGTTTTCGATGTTTTTGATGAGCATATCACGCTTGAGCGGCGAGTTGCACATTTTTTCGAGAAGCTGAAGGATTAACGGATGCATTTCGGCCGGCGCCTCTTCAAGCGTTATAACCAGCGACATCATGAAGTTGGTCGATTCTATTTCGTTGAAGATATCGAGGATCAGCTTCTGGTTCTGATCGTCTTCTTTCTGGAACGCGTCGAGCATCGGAATGACCGCCGCGGGCGCGCCTATTTTGCCGAGCAGTTTGAAAACTTCGAATCTAACCATGGATTCTTCGTCCGTGATCAGTTTCATCGCGTACGGAAGAACGTTGAGGCCCTGACCGATTTCGCCGAGCGATTTTATGGCCTGAACGCGCACCGACGGTTCTTTGTCCTGCATGGCGAACCAGAGCGCCTTAAGAATATCGTCGCCTTCGTAGGTTGCAAGAAGCTTGCAGGCCCAGACGCGGACTTCCGTATTTGGGTTTTTGAGCGCCTTGAAATAAACGGGTTTGCCGTTTTCTTTTACGGTGCCGAGTATGTTAGAAACCCATGTGATGATATTGGCGTCTTCGGATGACGATAGTGTTTCAAGCAGAAAAGCTATAAGCGAAGGATTTTTAAGATCGCTCATGGATTCTAAAATGATTTCGCATTCTTCGATGATGCCGGCGGATAAAATTTCGAGAAGCGGCTTGATGGAATTGCTCGTTCCGATTCTGCCGAGCGCCTTGATGGTGTGCGCCCTGTATTTGTCTTCTTTGTCTTGAAGGCTGTTTATAAGCGTCTGAACGGCCTGATCGCCGAAATTCTGCAGTACCTTCTGCGACCAGAAACTGATATTGGCGTTTTCGGAACCGATGGCTTTGATGAGCGGTCTGATGGCGGTTTCGCCCGCGCGTTCGAGTATTTCGGAAGCCGCCACGCGTACCGGCCAGGAAGTATCGCCCATGGCTTTGATGAGCGGTTCTATTATTTCGGCGTTTTGCAGGCTTCCAAGCGCCTTTACCGTGAAAAGCCTCATGCGTTTATCGGGATTTTCCAGAAGGTTCAGAAGCGAATTCATGGCTTCGCCGCCGATCATGCCGAGGGCCTGAACCGACCAGTAACGCACGTCTTCGGACTCGTTGGCGATCGCGGCGGTAAGCGCAGGCAGCGCGCGGAATTTCATGCGCGCGACCATTTCCGCGGCCTGGCTTCTTATCTGCCAGAAGTTGTCTTTGAAAGCTTCTATTAAAGTAGGTATTGCGCGCGGATCGTCCGTTTCGCCGAGCGCCGTTACTATGAAGAACCTGATTTCCTTTTGAGGGGTATTGAGCATTTTTTTCAGGATGCCGACCGAGTTGCCCTTCATTATTTTAGCGATCAGCCTGACCGTCCAGTATTTTACATCGTCGCTTCCCTGGAAGAAAGCGTTTTTTAATTTTTCGACGGCGGGCTCGCCGATTATTTCGAGCATTTCAAAAGCATGGCGGCGCACGAGCCATGAAGAATCGGAAAGCGCGCCGATAAGTGAATCCACGGCTTCCTCGCAACGGGTTTCGCCTATGCCGCCGACCGCGTAAAAGCGTATATTTTTGTCTTCATGTCTTAAAAGGGATATAAACGCGGGCAAGGCGTCTTTTTTTAGAATGAATCCGAGCACTTTGATGGCCCAGAAGCATATATCGTCGTTACCCATCGCGTTGAGGTTGTCCTGAAAAGCTTTTTGAAGTTTTGCGACTGCGGGCGGACCTACTTTTTGAAGGCCTTCTGCGGCATGTTTTCTTACCGACCAGTCTGCGTCGCCGAGGGCGGTTATTAAAGGGTCGACTATGCCGGGGGCCGGTGTGATGCACAGGCTTCTTACGACGTGCAGCCTGAGATCGCGGTCCGCGTCGTCTAACAGGCGCGCGAGAGAAGAAATACCTGCGCCGCCCAGTGTGCCGAGTATTTTTATGCTCCAGAAGCGGATGTCTTCGTTTTCGCTGTTTACGACCGACATCAACGGTTCGATCGAGAGCTCGCCTATCGCGATAAGCGAATTGGCGGCCGCCGAACGGTTGTTCCAGACGGGGTCTTTAAGACAGTTTATAAGCAGATTGACGACGCGCTTGTTCTTTACCTGAGCGAGCGCGGTTATGGCTTCGAGACGGATTTTAGCGTCTTTGCTCTTTAAATTGAGCAAGATTTGCTCGGCCGACAGTCCCTCCGGCTTTTGCTCTTCCTGTTCGTTATATTCGTCTTTTTCTTCGTCGTACATGGCCTACCCTTAAAAATCAATATTTATTTGAAAAATTGTCTTTAATTTAACGAATCGAAAAAATTAATCTTAAGATTATATCAACAATATTTTGCATTGTCAATATGTTTTATATTTTTTCGGGATAGAGTAAAAGCTCGAGGCCCGTTGAAAAAGAGCTGAAAAGGCGGACCGGAGGGCCCGGTCCGCGCTTTTATTTTATGAGCTTGTTGACTTTGTCCATAAAAGTTTTGACCCGCTCGTAACATACGCCGTTACGCCAGTCGCCGTCGTGCTTGAAGTAAGATCCTACGATGAGAGCGTCGGAAGCGCTCAAATAGGTTTTTACGTTGTCTATGTCGACTCCGGAGCCTACCAGCACCGGTATTTTTACATGCTTTTTCACGCGCCCGATCTCTTCGAGGTCGGCTTCGCAACCAGTGGCGGCGCCGGTAACTATTACTCCGTCGCTCAAGAAAAACTCGGCTGCATGGGCCGTTTCTTCTATGGTTATATCGCTTGTGATCGCATGAGAGCTGTGTTTTTTCTTTATGTCGGTAAACACTTTTATTCGTTCGGCGCCTATGGCTTTACGGTAACGCAGCAGATCGCCCGCGCAGGATTCTATCATGCCTTCGTCGGCCATATGCCCGAAAACGAAGCCTTCGGCGCGGATATAATCGAGTCCGGCGGCGTGAGCGGCCGCCATGGCCTCGCGGTTGGCGCCTGCGAGTATCTGGATGCCGCAGGGCAGCTTGGAAACTTTTTTGACTTCATAGCCTATTATGGACATGAGCGTTGAAATTTCTGGCCCGCACGATCCTTTGACATAAGGTATGTCGTGCATGTTTTCGATCATGATTGAATGAACGCCTGCTTTTTTATAAAGCAGCGCCTCTTCGGCCGCGTTTTTTATTATTTCGGACACGCTCAGGCGGCTGGCCGGGGCGCCGGGCAGCGCGCCTACGTGGATCATGGCGATTACGGCTTTTTTTGCGTTGAATAAATCGTAAAATTTTTTCATTTTTCCTCTGTGTTCAATTATTTTTTATAAGTTGAACTCGCCTTTAAAGTTTAAGAAAGACAGGTAAGCTTCGTATGAAGAGTACAGGTCGAACTTCGATATGAGTTCGGTGGGCGAATGAAGCGACATGCATGCCGGCCCTATGTCTATTACGTCCATGTTGTAGGAGGCCAGAAATTTCGCGACGGTGCCGCCGCCGCCTTCGTCGACCTTGCCGAGTTCGCCAGTCTGCCATTTTACGCCTGATTTGTCGAAAAGTTCGATAAGAGCGGCCATGAATTCGGAAGAGGCTTCGCTCGAATCTCTTTTGCCGCCGGCGCCGGTGAATTTGCATATGGTGACGCCGCCGTTTACGTTGGGCACGTTATGGCTGTCGAAAACGGCTTTCCAGGTAGGATTATACGCTTCGGTGGTATCGGCCGAGATAGCTTTCGAATTTGACTGTGCTTTTCTCAGGCGGTGGTAAAGCCCTGATTCGCCGTCGAATGCGAGAATGGCTTCGTAAACGTCGGAAATGAAAAGCGATGTGGCCGAAGTATTGCCGGCCGAGCTTATCTCTTCGCGGTCCAGAAAATAAGTTATGGAAGTATATTCCGGTTTTTTTGCTTCAAAAGCGGCGAGCGCCGTGGTATAAACGCAGGCGCGGTCGTCGTGGCCGTAGCCGCCTATCATGGACGCGTCGAAACCGATATCCTGGGTGCGCATGGCCGGAACTACGCTCAGCTCGGCCGAAACAAGGTCTTTTTCGGTTATGCCGTATTTTTTGTGGAGTATTTCGAGCACGTTGAGTTTGACTTTGTCTTTGGCCTTTTCATCGGCTTCGGCCGGAATGGTTCCCACGAGAAGGTTGAGCTCTTCGCCTTTTATGACTTCGTTATATTTTCTTTCGCCCTGCAGCTTTCCGCTTACGTGTATGGCGAGGTCGGGAAGCATGAAAGCGGGTTCGTCGAGCGAATCGCCCAGGCTGATTTTAACCTTTTTGCCGCCTTTTAAGATTACTACGCCGTGAAGCGACATGGGCGCCGAAATCCACTGGAATTTTTTGATGCCGCCGTAGTAGTGAGTTTTGAAGAAACACATGCCGCCTTCTTCATAAACCGGCGTGGCTTTGATATCTATGCGCGGGCAGTCCACGTGTGAAAGCAGAAGATGGGCGCCTTCGGTAAGCGGCCGCCTGCCCATGTTTACCAGAGCCATGCTCTTGTTCCTGTTGAGAACGTAGAACCTATCGTGACTAAGGCCTTTAGCGGAGTGTTTCACTTTTTTTATGTCGACGTATCCATGCTTTTCAGCCATTTTTATAACTTCTTCTATTGTTTCGCGATCGGTGCGGGCCGCGTCGAGAAATTTTTTATATCCTTTGGCGAAGTCGAAGACTTTTTTATGTTTGTCCGCTTTAAGTCCTTTATAACCGCTTTCTTTTTTTAATAATAATTCCTTGGAATCTTTCTTCATGCCGTCCCCCTGTTTTTATAATTGTTTATTTTCGTTAAATTTTATCAGATGTATCCAGGCTTTGTCAATGATTTTTTATGCGGGTGCGCTTTAAAATCTAAGATGGTTTTTAAATTTCACTTTTCAAAAAAAAGTAAAAATTAAAATTGAACTAAGTCGGAGCTGGTAAAATTATAATTTGCATGCGGGTCTTTTACAATTTAAAATTAGCTCCCAGCTTTGATTTGCGTGAATATTCGGCGTTTTAACACTTTATTTACAGGGCTTAACAAAACTTAACAAAACTTAATTGATGTAACTTAAAAAACGGACGAAATTTTAAGTGATTCGCAAATGCGACACAAAAATAATGGAGGAAAAAAATGAAACTTTTCAAAAATTTAGGTATCGGACTTGCAGCCGGATGTTTAATTTGTTCTACCGCGTTCGCGCAGGAAGAAACGGGAACGGTCTCTGAGAATGCTCAAAAAGGTTCGATTAGACAGATGTTTAAAAATTTCGATACGGACGGCGACGGCAAGCTCAGCGACGCCGAAAAAGAAACGGCTATGGCCGCAGCCAAAGCAAGGCTTAAAGAGCAGCTCGAAAAAAATTCGGACTTAAAAACTCGCCTGCTTGAAAAATTCGACGCCGATAAGAACGGATCGCTGAGCGACGATGAACTTTCCGCGGCGGTCAAGAGCAGGAAAGCGGGCCGCGGAAAAGGCGAAATGATGGGTCCTGGCGTCGAAGGCCGCGGCGGCCGCGAAGAAATGATGAAAAAATTTGACGCGGACGGCGACGGCAAACTCAGCGACGCCGAAAAAGAAACTGCCAAGGCTGAATTTATAACTCGCATGAAGGCCGATATGGAAAAAAATTCGGATATGAAAGCGAGGCTGCTTGAAAAATTCGATGCCGATAAAGACGGCGTTTTAAGCGATTCGGAACTTGGTGCGGCGGCGGCGCAGGGGCCGGGGCATAGGGGCGGCGAAGGCATGGGCGGCGGTAAACGCGGCGGCGGCAGAGGTCACGGAGGAAGAGGAAAAAGATAAGCTTTAAAACGTCGAAAAGCGCATGTGAATTATAATCAAGACTGTGCCGGCGCGTTGTTTTATAAATTTAATAACGCGTCCGGCGCGGCTTGAAATTAAATATGAAACTCTGAAATATCGGTCAGGCTGCGGGGAAAATTTAATTGGTTAAAGACTTTAAAAAATATAAAACTGAACCGTCGGGAAAAAAGAAAGCGGGCTTCGCGCGGGGAAGCGCCTATTGCCGGCGCGCGGCTGTCGGCTATTTAATCTTGAACTTTATCGCAGCCTGCCTTTTTCTTTTTCCAGCCGATCTTTATGCAGCGACAGCGCTTCTCGACGAATACGTTCAAATGATGCAAAACGGAAAGCTCAATAAATCGGTTCGCATTTCGAGCATTTCGAAGCATTCGACCTCGCCGGAATCCCCTTCCGAACTTTCCGAAAAAATATCGGACGATGAATTTTACGAATTCATGGATATGGTTTCGGAAGCGGAAAATGAAGCTTTTCTGAACGAAATTAAAAATTACGGCGCAGCGGATCCCGTCAGGCCGCAAAATGCTGAATTTTTTAAAACATTCGGCGAGTATTATATAACAAATAAAAAACCGGGATATCTGCTTTTCAGCTCCGACGACGAAGAGTACGGCTACGACTATCAGACTAGAGGATATTCGACGGGTTTTTCATATAAACCGGACAAAAGCTCTTCTATCGACGCAAGTTATTATAAAAACGCCACTACGGAGCAGGAAAGCGATGAATTCAGCCACCAGAAAGTAGCGCTTTCGTTTTCCAGAAAATTTTTGAAAAATTATAAATTATCTACAAGCTTCAATCAGCTTTCGTCCGATTCGAGCGGCAGGCTTAACGAATTCGGTTTTGATTTCGATTCTCAGGCAGGGAGCTTTCAATGGGGCGGAGGCTTTTCAAAAAACGTTTACGCTTATGACGAGACTTCCTTTATGACTCCTGCCTATTACCGCAAATATTATTTTAATGCCGGCTATGAGCTCGCCAGTGATTTTTATTTGCAGCTTTCGCCTTCTTACGAAGACTATTTTGAAGATAAAAATAAAAAAAGCGAAATCGTCGCGGACCTGCTGTACTACCCGGAAATTTTTCCGAATATGTCCTTCGATTTTTATTACAGAACCATGGGGTTTAAAAAGAGCGGAGACGAAGACGCGTCTTTCGTTTACTTTACTCCCGAAAACAACGTCGGAATGGGGATTTCTGCGAATTATCAGGCTAAAATAAAAAAAAAGACGGTTTTAAATTTCAATCTGAGCCTAGATAACGAAAATTATACTTATAACGGCGATAACACTACATACTATTCCGTTTCAGCCCTCGGTAAAATCGCCCATTCCTTTAACGGCAATTTCCGGCTGGAAGCCAGATACGGATTTTCGCTGTCTCAGTCCGACGGCTTTCCGTTTACGCAAAATATGAAAGTGAACACTACGTTAAAATTTTGACCCGCCAATTTATCCGCTATTTTATTAAAACGAATTGACAGCGTCTCGAAAATGCTGTATAATAAGCTTTAATGAGCGTAGAAAATATAGGCAGGCAATTTAATATTCCCTCTCCCGATCCTTCCGACGAAAAGCAGATGAAGGTGCTTCAGTTTTTAAAAAAAATTAAGCTGTCGCGAGATCGCGCCGCTCTGGCCGAAGAACTTCTGACCATCGTTAATTCCGAGCGGGAAGTCGGGGAAAATATTTACTATCAGCTGCTTCACAGCGACCTGGTTCCGGTCAGGCGTTTCGCTCTTGATTTTTACTGCAAGCACAGGCTCCTCAACCTGAAAGCATATGCTAAAAACATTATATTACTCGAAGACGATGCCGATAACCTGAAAATCTGCCTTTCAATCGCTTCCGGCACGCTGGACCGTTCCGAGCTGCAACCCATATTCAATTTTGCAATAGCTAAAAAAAGCGGTTGCAACGATCTTATTATGGCTTTTCTTCAAAAGGAATGCGCCGCGCTGAACATCGATTACGGGCGCATGCTTGAAAACGCCAGAACCATGCGCGAGCAGGAAAGAAAAAAAAGGCTCGAAAAATACGATAAAAATGTTTCGGACGAAGGCGTCACGCTCGGCGGCGAACTGGCTAAAAACATCAAAAATCCGGCCGTAAAAAAATATGCGGCCGCTTTTTTAATAGCGCTGGCTATCGTCGCGGCGGGAGTTAAAATATACGAAGCCGCCGTCGCCGCGCGCAGCGTTTCGGCCGCGCTGGAAATGATAGACTCCTACAAAGAAGCCGATGCCGAATCCCTTCTTGCGGGCTTTTGCGATTCTTATCCTGAAAATATGGAAGCCTGCTTTCATCTTCACAGGATTTATTGCGAAAATTATAAAATAATCGAGGCCAACCGGGCGCTCGCAAGAATGATTTCCAACGCTCCGCTCTCCCGCTTTACGGCTCTCGGCGAAGTTCGCAACGCCCTGTTTTCCAGCGAACTTAAGAGCGCGGCCGCTTTTTTCTCCAAATCATGGGGCGAATATGCTTCTTTTGACGACGCCGCTTTTTTAAAAGCCAGATTCGACTATTCGTCGCTGGTGCAATCGGCCTCGAGCGCAAAGGATTATGAAGCTCTTTATTCCGAACTTGAAACTCTTTATAAAAAAAATGTCCCGGGGTACAAGCCTTACATAGTAAATCTTATGATAACTTCCGCAGCCTCGGGCGGCATATTCGACCGCGCCCGCCCTTATTATCTCGAGGCGCTTAAAACCGCCGGCTCTTCAGATTTTAAAACCGAACTGGCCTGCGCGTACTTTGCCGAAAAATCAGCTAATTACGATCAGGCCATAACTCTTTACGACCGGGCGCTCAAAGAAAAGGACGCGCCGGATGTTATAATGCAGTACGCCGCATCTGGAGCCGGCCGCTGCGCTCTTATAACTTCAAAGCATTCGCTGGCGGCCGATTACTTTTTAAAGATGCGCGAGACGGGCCAGCCGAATCCGGTCGCTTACATAGGGCTCCTGGAAGCTTATGGCGAACTCGGCGACGTCGGAGGGCTCAATTCCATGTATGCCGAAGCCTGCCGCATTTTCAAAGACGAGCTTATGGTTCATTACAGCTACGCCGCTGCAAAAATGAAAATGGGCGAATACGAGGACGCTATAAAGGGCTTTAAAGCGGCCATTGCTATAAAGCCAGATATGGCCGCCGCGCATTACAATATAGGCAGGGCGCTTTCGGCCATGGCCGATAAAATCGAGGCCCATTCGATGCCGTGGAATAAGTTTATGGACGAGGCTTATCAGAATTATAAAAAATGTCTTTCCATCGATCCGGCTTATTACGACGCCTGCATAAGTCTTGGGACCATGGCTCTTGCTAAAAGTCCGCCCGATTACGGCGAAGCCGAAACTCATTTTTTATCGGCTTTGAAAACTAACGCCAGATCTAAAGAGGCCCTTTTTAACCTTCTGTCTCTTGCCGGGCTTAAAAACGATCAGAAGATGGCGCAAAAATACAAAACGCTTATAGAAAGCACTCTCGGCGACGACGAAGACGCGATGGTAAAATTAAAAAATTATGGAAGCGGAAAATAAAAACCACTTGAAAGAGAACGTATGATAACTAAAAATTTGAGCGCATATTTGCATAAAATTTTCAACGTGCGGATTCGATTTTTTGAACCCGTTTCCGCTATCGGCCAAAAAGGCTCATCGCTGCTGGTAGTGCTCGGGATACTTTCCGTTATTTTTATTTTCGGATTCGGTTATGCCAATTACCTCAACGGCCAGGTTTATTTTCTGGAGAGGGAAAAAGATTACGAAGCGGCCCGTCTGATAATTAAATCGGCTTTCACCGAAACTTTATACCTTTTAAATTACGATAATTCCGAATTCATTAAAAAACTTCAAAATGTTTCTTCGCAGGGGTTTTCGAAGCCTTTTGATTTTTACCAGGCCAAGGTCGAAGCTTCTAAAAGGCTTATGAAAAAGATTTTTGAAAAATACGATAATCCGTCTTTAAAAGTCTGGCTGGAACTTATAGAACCGGTGGATTTTAAAATTTCCTCCGCTCCGGGCGAAAAATTCGCCAGGTTTAAACTACACGGGCAGCTGAATGCCGGAATTATAGCTTCCAGACTGGAATATGAAGTGATCGCGCGGCTCGCGAAAATCGTCCACGAAAACAGGGATTCGACTTATTATATAAAACTTACGCCGGAAAGGATTTTTGCGGTGATCGCAAAAGACGAATTTATCGAAAGCGGAAGATACTACGGAATATGCGTTTATACCGGCATGGATCCGAAGCGCGCAAAAAAAGCGGCGCTGGCCAACGAAGAATTCAAGGCGCTGCTGGTGACGCCGAACGGCTCGGTGATTGTGGATAAAGCTCTTCCGACAGGAGATTTCTGCCTTACTTTCGGCCCGGCGATAGCGAGGTAAGGCGATGATTTTAAAAATATGATGAAATTCGTAACATATTCAAAAAAAAGAATATTGGGTTTTTCACTGGTCGAGGTTATGATCGCGGCTGCAATTCTCGCCATGGGCTCCATTTCCGTCTTTCAGCTTTTCACGTTTACCACGAGGAGCACGAGGGCGATTTACAATAACTCGGTGGCTCTAAACATCGCACGGACTACTCTCGAACAGGTCGAAGCGCTGGGCGCTTCTAAATTTCCAGCGCAGAGCGCGAGCGAGGTCAAAACCGACCGTAACGTCTTTACCGTGGAAACCAGCATGAGCAAGCTGTCGAAAATATTTTCGCAGGCGGACGTGGTGGTTAAATACAAGGAAGGCGGCCGCGACGTAAAGCTGAGCCTTTCGCTGATAGTGTACAATTGATACAGTAAATGAGAAATACAAATAAAGACGCAGGCGCGTATGAAAAATGAGTTTGTAAAAAAATTTAATAACGATGCCCGTTTGGCGTTAAAAACGCTATACTGCAGGCGCGCTATAACTTTGAGCGAGCTTCTGGTAGCCATATCCATAGCAGGGGTTATAATTATGGCCGCATATGCGATTTTTTCGTCCAGCCTGAGGCAGTTTACCGACGGAATAAATCAGCTCGAAGCGCAGCGTAACGGGCGCAGGATCATATCGTTCATGCGCAAGAAAATATCTTCCGCCGTATGCGGAATAAAAGCTTCCTCAATCGGGGATAAGGCGCCCACCGGGCTTTCCAGCGGAATAGAGCTCGGGGTGCCTGAAGAAAACGCGGCGTCGAAGCTCAACGATTCCGATGTTTTTTATAAAACCGTAGCCGAAACCTATTACCTTTCCGGCGGCAAAATAATGCTAAAAGACGAAAAAAACCACCAGCCCCGAAAAGTGTTTGATTCCGTCAAGTCGGTTTATTTTAAAATATTCACCATCAAACGCGGCCCGGTCAGCGTTCCGGCCGTTTTAGTCACTGTAGAGACATTTTGCGGCAATCAGAGCGCGTCGTATGAGTCGATGGTAACTCCCGTATTTATAAGCGGCCTTAAGTCAGCCGAATCTATGATACTTCCGATAGTTAATTCATACGCTATCGAAACCGCCAATTAAATTTTTCAAACTTGTTAATCTTTCTTTTTAATTTCCGATAATTATAAAAACCTATTAAAAAGGAGGCGAAGCTTTTTTCAATGCAAAATTTAAAATGCCAGAAGTGCGGCACGCACTTTATCACTGAAAGCATTTCAGGCGTGGCGGTTAAAACCTGCGTAAAATGCAGGCTCGTTTTTATCGACGGCGTCGAAGTCACCAGGCTGCGCGAAGGCCATAACTCCTACAGCGCAAGTCAGGCCGTTCCGAGGCACGCTTACGAGACCACCAGCGCCACGCATATGATCAGCGAAAAGTGTCCGCGCTGCGAAGTCAAACTAAGAGACGAAGAATATATCAAGAATTCCAACATCCATTTCAAGCTCTGCGATAAGTGTTTATCTATAATGTTCGACGCCGGAGAGCTCGATAAGTTAAAACATTATCAAATATCGCCGGCCACAAAAATTTATGACGAATTCGAAGAACTGTTTCCCGTCATGAAAAAAGTATTGGCAGGATAATAAAAACCGGAGATCCGCCGGTTGTTATAGATTACATAAAAAAAGAGGCCGCCTTAAAATGACGGCCTCTTTTTTTATTTATGCGAACGAACGGCAAAACCGTTTGTTAGAGCTTAATATATTCGTCGATATGGCCTTTCACGACATTGAGGCTGTCGAGCCAGAATTTTTCTTTGGTAATATCGATCGCGAATTTTTTTGTGAGATCTGCGGCCATAAACATTCCGGTCGAACGCAAAAGGTCGTTGTATTTGGGAACGAATTTCTGGCCGTCGCGTTCGAATATCTTGTAAAGTCCGAGCCCGAAAAGGAAACCGAAAGCGTACGGATAGTTGTAAAACGCGAGTTCGGGCATGTAATAGTGAAGTTTTACAGCCCACATGTATTGATGGAAGGTCTTGGAGTCGAGCCCGGCGCCGTAAGTGGCTTTCTGCGCTTTAAGCATGATATCGCAGAAATCGTCGGCCGAAAGTTCGTTGCTCG
>JAKPTH010000180.1 GCA_029571125.1 bacterium | reverse complement strand
GATTCGACTGGATAAAACTTCGGACGAAATAATTTTTTCGGCTATAAAACCAAACGCATACGATCTTTCGAATATTGCCGTGAACGCGGATTATTCAAACTCGATGACTAAAGACGTGACGGGCGATCCCAATACCGTTTGGACGGTCGTTTCCGGCCAGGGGACTTTGAACGGAAAAATATATACCGCAACGATGGCCGAAAAAGCTTCTTTAAGAGCGAGCTATAGGGAAGGCGGTATAATTAAAACCGCCGATTTTACTTTAGATATTTTAAAAATATCGTCTATAGTCCTCGGTAAAAATTTCGACGAGATTATGCTTTCGCCTGCCGGCCCTAATTCTTATGATTTTTCAGGCATTGGAGTTACTATAATTTATTCGAACGGCGTTTCAAAGGATGCGACCGGCGATGAAAATACCATGTGGGCTATGGTTTCCGGCCTCGGCGTTCTTGACGGGAAAAAGTACGGTGCAAAGGCCGTTGAAACCGCCGCCTTCAAAGCGCTTTATAACGGCGCGGAAGAGTCCGTTGCGGCGAATTTCAGCTTGAAGGTAAACGGCCTGTCATCGATCGTTTTAAGCAAAAGCTTTGACGATATTAAGCTTTCGCTTGCGGGCCCCAATTTGTATGACCTTTCTAAAATAACCGTTACGGCGAATTATACTAATTCTTCTTCCAGAGACGTTACGGACGAGCCGGCCGCCGTATGGGCTCTTACTTCAGGTCCTGGCGAACTTAACGGCAAAATATACACGCCTGTAATGTCGTCGCAAAAAGCTGTTTTAACGGTTAGCTATACCGAATGCGGCGTTACGGCGAGCGCGCAATTCGAGCTTACCGCCGTGCTCGACTCCATACCGCCTGCGGTTTCGCTTAGCGACGACCATCCCGATGCGTCCGTCAAAAGCGGCGACGTTATAGTGATTACTGCACAGTTCACCGATAACGATAAGATAAGCGAAGTGCCGCCTCCTGCGATTTCTATAGGTTCTTCGGTCGTTAATGTTCCCATGACTAAAGTTTCAGATTTAATCTGGACTTATACGTGGAGCGTCGCTGCCGGAATTTACGGCGTTCAGGCGGTTTCTATAAATGCCGCTGATCTTACCGGTAATCGCAACACGCCGGCTACCGGTAAGACTGAATATGCAATTGAGCAGCTTATTCAAAAATATGAATATGTCAAGCAATTCTCTGGTTTGATATATCCATGCGGCGTTGCCGTAGATTCTACCGGAAACGTATATGCCACCAGTCAGGATCATTCAATTAGAAGATTTGACGCAGCCGGAAATTCTATAAAAAAATGGGGTTCTTATGGAACCGGAAACGGTAAATTTTATAATCCGGCTGGAATTGCAATCGATGCTGCCGGTTACGTTTATGTTGCGGATGAATTCAATAATCGCATTCAAAAATTTGATTCTAACGGTAACTTCATACTTAAATGGGGTTCGTACGGTTCGCAGAGCGCGCAATTTTACCATCAGTTCGACGTCGCGGTAGATTCCGCCGGCTATGTTTATGTGGCGGACACTTTAAACCATCGTGTTCAAAAATTTGATTCTAACGGTAATTTTATATTTATGTTTGGAAGTTTTGGAACCGGCGACGGCCAGTTCAATAGGGTTACTGCGGTAAAGGTAGATCTTTCAGGAAATATTTATGCCGTCGATGCTAACAATAACCGCATTCAAAAATTCGATTCTAACGGCAATTTCATACTTAAGTGGGGAACCGCGGGAACCGGCGACGGCCAGTTCAGTTACCCCAGCAATATAGCGCTGGACTCTAACGGTAATGTTTACGTGTCGGATCATAATAATAATCGCATTCAAAAGTTCGATTCAGCTGGCGTTTTTGTCACAAAATTCGGTTCTTCAGGAACGGGATCGGGCCAGTTCGACCAGCCGTATGGAATAGCCATAGATTCCGCCGGCAATGTTTATGTATCTGACTGCTATAATCATCGCGTTCAAAAATTTTCACCGCGATATTAATTTTCTAAAATATTAAATAGTTAAAAAATGACGCCCAAGTAAAAACCCCTGACAATCTAATGAAAGTCAGGGGTTTTTGAGGCTCCGGAAGTAGGACTCGAACCTACAGCCATTCGGTTAACAGCCGAGTGCTCTACCATTGAGCTATTCCGGAACGTTAACGTCACATAATGACAGAACTAATTATACTATAAGTTTCTAATTTTGTCAAGCAAAAAAATAAGATTTTTTAAAAAATATAAATTCTTTTTCTTTTTTAGTTTGAATTTATAAAATAATTGTGGTAGAATAAGTTTTGACAAAATTAAAGCCCGTGTATTAATTTTTTTATTTTTATTTCGATATTACCGGTAATAAAAACTAGATTTAAAAATAAAATATAAAATTAATATCATCGGGAGAAAAAATGCAAAAAACTGCGCTTATGAATACTACTACAGTCAAAACCAGAACCGATTATACGAATTTAATCAAAACAAGCGAGCCTTATATATTAGGCGACGACTCTACGATCGTTTACGGCGCCGACATGCGCGAACATACTACGTTTCGAATCGGCGGTCCGGCCGACGCATTTATCGAAGTCACAAGTCCCGAAGGGCTTGTAAAGGCTATCGCCGGCGCCAGAGCGGCCCGAATTCCTCATTTTATTCTTGGCGGCGGTTCTAATCTTTTAATCGACGATCGCGGCGTTGCCGGCATAGTCATTAAAAACCGGTATAAAAATATTACCGTTTTAGAGCCTCAAAGTCTTAACTATCTGCTTCCTTCGCTTTCGCCGCAGGAATCGGAAACAGCCGTATTTCTGCTGGCCGGTTCCGGCACTAAATTGTCTGAAATAGTTAATTTCGCTTGCGACAACGCTCTTACCGGCTGCGAGTTCCTTGCGGGCATTCCCGGCACGCTTGGCGGCGCCGTATACGGCAACGCCGGAGCGTACGGCAAAAGTATCGGCGATCTGCTGGTGATGGCCAAGCTGATAAACGATTCCAGCTCGATTTCCTGCGTGGAACGTGATTATTTTAATTTCAACTACAGGACGAGCAGGTTGAAGAAGAGCGGCGAATGTCTTTTATCGGCTATTATTAAGTTAAGCCGCGGCGACGAGAAAAAAATCAAAACCGAAGTAGATAAAATCATTACCGAGCGCCATCTTAAGCACCCGCCGGAGTATATAGGCTGCGCCGGCTCGTTTTTTAAAAACGTCGCGCCGGTAACTCCTAATTCCCGAAGAATAGCCGCCGGTTATTTTCTTGAACTGGCTGGAGCGAAGGAAATGAAACACGGAAATGCCGAAGTATATTCCAAGCATGCGAATTTTATAATAAATCCGGGCGGAGCCACATCCGCCGAGGTTTTAAATCTGGCGAAGAAACTTAAGTCGAAAGTGCTCGAAAAATTCGGCTTGATGCTTGAAGAAGAAGTTTTATATATAGGCTGAGCGTAAACGCAAAGCCGATATGCGATAGCGTAAAATAAAAAGCCTCCTTAGCGGAGGCTTTTTTGTCGTTTGTTTTATCGCGATAATTTATCTGCAGCCGGAGGCGGCGCAAACCATTATACAGGAACCGTCGTGGATGGATTTTATTCCGAGCCTTTCGCACTCGCTTATTAAGTCGTCGTCATAGGCGCCCGGCTGGAACCATACGATTTCGATACCTTTATCTTTGACGTCTTTCATCATTTTTTTTGCGCTCGGGGCCGGTATTACGAAATTTAAAAATTTTACGTATTCCGGAAGCGACGCTATATCTCTGAAGCATTCCAGACCTTCAATGACGCTTTTGCCGGGGTTTACTGGCAGAACCTTATATCCTTTTGAAACAAGGCTTTTAAGGATAATATTTCCGTATTTTTCGGGATTGTCGCTCGCGCCGACAAGACCGAAAACTTTCGCTGAAAGAAACGTTTGAATAAGTTCTTCGTTCATATTATTTTCCTTTATATGCGGGAGCGTTTAATTTATCGAATCTGTTTTTTTGCTCTCTGGACTTTATAAGTTTGTCGATTTCGGCGCTTATTTTTTCTTCGCTGTCGTTGGCGCCTATATAGCGCACGCGCTTTTCCAGCGGATCGATTATGAATATTGCCGGAATTCCTTTGACGCCGTACCTTTGCATGCCGCGGCCGGTTTCGTCTATATAGACGTTCCAGCTGACTTCGGGGTAGCTGGCGATATATTTGTTTATTGTTTCGACTTTTTCGTTGTAGGATACGGCTATGATTTCGATATCTTTTTTATATCCAGAATATACTTTAGCGAGCTTCGGCCTTAATTCGGAGCAGTAAGAACACCATGTGGCGAAAAATTCCAGAATGCAAATTTTGTCTTTTGCCAGCTGATCGAATTCTATATTGAAAGAGGTCTGCGTTCCGTCGAGTTTTTTTATGGCGAATGAAGGAGCTTCGACTCCGACCATCATCGTGTTTCCCTGGAGCCAGTCGATGGTTTTATATAAAAGAGACGCGCGGTCTGCGGCGCCGTTTATTCCTTCGATGCCGAATCCGTAATAGCAGGCGCGGAAAGAGCATGTCTGAAGCTTCATGGCCGCGGGCATGGTTTTGGCGGCGTCATAATAAAGTATGGGTTCGACGTTGTCATAGGGAATTAAAACGTCGCAGGATGTGAGGTTGAGAGCGCCGTCGCCGCCGGACGAGGCGGGATCGCCGTTAAGCGTAAGGCCGTTGGTTATGAAATCGTTATTGACGCCGTACAGCGTTTTAGCCGCCGCGTTTTTATTCTGAATGTCGATTTTTAGATAACTCATCATGGGCGAATTATAAAATTCTTCTCCCATATTCTGGCCTATTAATAAAAGCGCTCCGCCTTCTCCCATGAAATCCATTACGTCGGCCACTTCGTCGAGGCACAGCTGCGAGCCTTCGTAACGGTCGTTCGCTATTCTGACCACCGTTCCGCGCTTGTATTGGGTATATTTTGCGTAATTAGCCGTGCCGGAGGCTTTGATGTCCCAGAGATCGTATTTTATGCCGGCGTCGGAAAGGGCTTTGATGTAGAACTGACTGTGATAGTCCGCCGCGTCGTATAAAACGACGAGAACCGGTTTGGATGTCCATTGCGCAAAAACAGGCGAAGAACAAATATTAGTTATAAATAATATACTAATTATAAATATTATTCTTATGAACAATTCCCTCTTTTTACGCATGGTTTCACACTCCCGAAAAATATTGGACAAGAATATGAATTTATTATACAATATTATTTTTTATTAGTCAATAGTCTGCCGTTAATTTTTAGTTGATCAGTTCGGCTTCGACCGTATCCGCCTTAATTACTTCGTTCATTATCTTTTTGGAGTCCAGCGAATTGAGGTATGTTTTCAAGTTAGACCATATTTCATGAAACCCGAAATTTTCCATTTCTTTTATGGCGTCGCTCATTTTCCATCCCTGAACTACCACGCGGTAAACCGCGCACATCGTCCCGGTTCGGTCCGCGCCGTGCTGGCAATGGACGAATACGGGCTGATATTTTGGATCGGTGACCAGTTTCAAAAAATTCACGACGTAATCGTCCTTAAAGTTCCAGGTGTATATTCCCATTCTTTTATAGTATAATCCGAGGCCTTTGAGCATGGAACGGTCGGAGTGGAAAGCCCTCAGACTGAGTACAGTTTTAACGCCCATCTTTTTTAATTCTTTGAATCCTTCGGCCGTAGGTTGTTCTCCGCGGTAGAGAGTTTCGGATACTTTAGCGAAGTTTTTAAGGCCTTCGATGTCGTTTTTGGCTACGGCGTATTTAGGAGCGGAAATTTCCGTTTCAGAGGTTTTAAATGTGGCCGTTGACGAGATTTCGGATTTCAAAACGAAAGCTTTTTCTTTTGCCGTTAAAGGAAGCGCGCTGTAAAAAAGGTACGATGAAAATAAAGTTGCGGCAATTAAGATATTCGCCGCAATGCGTACGGATCTGATTGAAATTTTCATTATTCGTCTCCTGATAATATTTAGCTTTATAAACCGTTAAAATAAATATATCATTTAAAATAAAAAAAGTAAATAACATTTTACATGCCTTTATTTTCTTATGCTGCCGGTATTTTTATTTAATCTTTAAATAAATTTTATGAATTTGCTGCCGATAAATGTAGGGATGGATTTTATAATAATCTGAAAGTTATTTTTCATTTGGCGTTAAAGCTAAATTACCGCCATACTGCCGAAAACGATAATCAATTAATATAAGTCACAAAAAGGGGGAGATTTATGAGTACTTTTTTCACTAAAAAAAATGGAGTTTTGATGGGGTGCGCCGCTTTATCGCTCGCTATTTCTTTAGGGCCTCTCGCTTCTGGCGCGGCGGCTTTCAATAAAGAAGCCATCGAGCAGATGAAGGAAAAATTGAATTATAAGAAGGCTGAAAAAACCAAAGCTTCAATAGTAAAGCCTTCCGATGAAGTAAAAGGTGAGGTAAAAACCGAAACGGTTAAAAAGAACTTAAAAGCCGAATTAAAACCCGAAGTAAAAACCGAAGTAAAAACCGAAGTTCTTGCCCCTTCTCAAACGGCGCCCGCCGTAATGGTGGAAGCGCAGCCGCAGTCCGGCGCTCCTATGGCTGCCGAAGAACTCGATCTGGTAGGAAGCATTAAATTCGCTCTGGATAATAACAGAAATTTGAAATCGGCTGAAAAAGGCGTTCAGCTCGCCGATATAAAAATAAGGGAAGCCAAGGCTAAATACGACCCTCAGCTATCTTAT
>JAKPTH010000154.1 GCA_029571125.1 bacterium | reverse complement strand
TTTCGACAGCCATTTCATTTCGATAAATAAAATAAAAGAAATTATCGAATCCAGATATAAGCTTTCAACCGTCGAACCAGAAAACGCCCCTATGGCCGGCGCCGGACCGGCGGTGTATTATTCTATAGGCGGCGGCCTTAAAATAGGCTTTATTTCCCCTGTGACCGACCACTTTTGCGCGAAGTGCAACCGCCTCCGCCTCACGGCGAACGGCATATTGAAATCATGCCTTTTAAGGCCCGGCGAAATCAATTTAATGAAACTTATAAGAGAAGGCGCTTCGGAAGAAGAACTTCGGCAAACCATAAAACGTGTTTTCGACACAAAAGAAAAGGCGTGCGGAAAATTTTGCGAAAACAATACTATGTTTTCCAACATGTCGCAAATAGGAGGCTGAAAAAGCTTCCAAACTCTATTTTTTGACATTAATCAATAAGGGAGAGTATCAGATGAAAATATTAGTCACCGGAGGCGCCGGATTCATAGGTTCGCACGTAGTGGATAAATATATCGCCGACGGACACAGCGTGGACATCTGCGATAATCTGTCTACGGGCAAAATGGAAAATATAAATAAATCAGCGCGCTTTTTTAAGGCGGACGTTTGCGGCGATGATTTCAAATCCCTTGTTCTTTCGGAAAAATACGACGCCATAAACCACCATGCGGCGCAGATATCCGTAGTCGAATCCACTCGCAACCCGTTAAAAGACGCTCAAACTAATATTCTCGGTCTTTTAAACGTTCTCGGCGCCGCCATAGAATCCGGAAGCGTTAAAAATTTCATATTCGTTTCCTCCGGCGGCGCCGTCTATGGCGATAAGCGGAATCTGCCGATACCGGAAACCGAGCTCCCTATGCCTCTTTCGCCTTACGCCATTTCCAAACTCGCCGGCGAGCATTATGTGCGCGCACTTTGCTCCGACGCCAAAATAAACTATACCACGCTGCGTTATTCAAACGTATTCGGACCCAGACAGGACCCGCACGGCGAAGCCGGCGTCGTGGCCATTTTTTCAAAACTGATGATCTCCGGCCAGACCCCGAAAATATTCGGCGACGGCTCCGCGGTGCGCGATTACGTTTACGTAAAAGACGTAGCCGAGGTCAATCGCCTTGCGCTCGCAAACCCCGCCAACAAAGAAGTCAACGTATCAACCGCCGAAGGCACTTCAGTCAACAGACTTTTCGCCATAATGGCAGAAATAATGAGCTTCGATAAAAAACCCGATTATCTTCCCAAACGCCCCGGCGAAGTTGACCGCTCAATCATAGACAACGCCTATCTGCATAAAATTTTTAACTTCAAACCACATTATACGATTATCGAAGGACTTAGAGAAACTATACATTATTTCAAAATGGAACTCGGTAAATAATATTTTTTATTGATTTCAGACAGGCCTCTAATATTCAGGATTTTTGATATTAACGCATAAATAAAGAAAGGGGAACCAATAATGAGTGCAACAGAAGAAACCAAAAATAAAAATGTCGAAAAACTCGACGGGTTCGAAGATGCCAGCGCACTAATAAAAAAACGTCTCCTGAAAACCGACGAGATCGATTATTCGGGAACCACCGTTTCCTACAACGAAGAAGCCGACGGAAGCTACCGCGTCGAATGGAACGTCGATGACGCACAAATCGTGGATTTCCTCAAACGCACATTTCCATACATCGGAGCGGCGCTTTTAATAATTATCAGTATCGTCAATCTCTATTTTTTCTGGCCTCTTCCGGGCCCGGTACTGCTCGCGATAGCGCTTACCGCATGGGCGGTTTACTGCGTAGTCGCCGCACAGAAAAATAAACAGGAAAAATATGTTTTTCTTATAGGCATCGATAATTTCGCGATCATTCACGACAGAGTGTTTCACAGCGAAACGATCATCAGCTACGACGATTTAAAAGGCGTAGAACTGCTCATGACGGGCACCGAAGAAACATGGGGCCAGACCATGGCCGTCACCGAAAAAATGCAGCGTCATCAGATAAACGGAAAAAAAGAGTCGGTAGAGCTTTTATGCAAGACACTTGAAACTTTCCTCTATACGGTAAAAGCGCGCCGCAAAAAACTCGGAAAAGACGACGGAATGAAACTCGTAAGCTAATCAATAATATACGGAGGAGGGTTTAATAAATGCCATTATACGAATACAAATGCGACAAATGCAGTTACACCAAAGAATACTACAAACATTCTTCAAAGGAACCGCATCCGGCCTGCGAAACCTGCGGACATGAAATGAGACGCGTTCTTCATCCTTCGGCCGTAATTTACAAAGCCGGAGGGTTTTATACCACCGAATACGGCAAAGGCAAACAGCACCTCGCTAAAGATAAACCGGGCGGATCGGATTCGTCCAAATAATTCTAGCGCTTCGCCGGCACGAAAAAATTTTAAAATCGATTTTTTCGTAAAATCATGCCGGCATGCGCAAGAAAGCTGGAGAAATAAATGTTTCGATTTTTAGGCATAGCCTTCGGAGCTGCCGTAGCGCTTTTTTATTACCTCAAGCGCTACTGGCGAAAATTTGAAAGAAACGCCCGCGAGATTAAAGACGAAGATTTATCCGCAAATGACGAAGAAAAAAAATAACTTTGCACGTTTACATTTTTTTTTTATTTTTGCTATAATTATCATGGGAACTTTTATGAGCGATTGATAGTAAGCTATTGGATCATCAGCGGAAATCTAATTAATCAAAAGCAGGGTGTATTATGGCCGAAAAAATATTCAAAGACGGCAAATTAGTTGTTATTAAAAGCGGGCGCACCATCGACGACATCAGAGGCGCCAGGAACCGTCAGGGCTCTCCCGCCGCCGGCTCTCCGCCTCCCGCTCAAAAACCCGAAGACGCTGCCCACGAGCCCGTTAAAACTTCAAAGGCCCCGCGCAATAACGAACCGGTCACCGAAGACGTTAAACAGCGGATCGAAAGCCTTCGCCAAACGGCTTCTTCAGATTCCATTATATCGTTGATCCAATTTTTCAGCCATCCCAAATGGCTCGCAAGAAAACTCGCCTCCGAAGCGATAGCCAGCCTCGGCGAAAAATCCATCCCTATTATTTCCCAGACAGTCTTTTTATCTCAATCGCTCGACGAAGATTCTCTTTACTGGAGCATACGCACGTTCGGAATGATCGGACGGCAGGCCACTACGGCGCTTATCACGCTCCTTAACTCGGCCAACATACCTTCGCAATATAAAGTTTTCATTATAAGGGCTTTTGAAACCTGTAAAACCAAGGAAAGCATCAATACTCTCGTAGGCTGCTTTTCCGACGAATCATGGCTCATACGCCGCGAAGCGTCCAACGTTCTCGTGAAAATGGGCGAAATGGTCGTTCCGTACCTGAAAGCCGCGTTCGCAGCCGGCAATGAAGACGTAAGATACTGGTCCGTAAAGGTGCTCGGCGGAATACTCGGCAAAGGCGCTATCGAATATTTTAAAAAGATGCTCAAATCCGAAAAACGCGACATGCGCTATTTCGCGGCCGCGGCGCTGGGCGAAATAGAGGACGAAGAGGCGCTCGACGCGCTCTGTGAAGCATTTTCAGACGACTCCTGGCTGGTAAGAGCTCAGGTTTCTGAAATTCTCGAAAAGAAGGGCAAGAATTCCCTCGCGATATTAAAAAAAGTTCTGGAAACAGGCTCTTCCGACGCCAAATTCCTTTCCATAAAACTCATGAGCAAGGTAATGGGAAAAGACGCCGTGGCCTATATTTCTAAAATAGCCCAGAACGCCGATACCGAACTGAAATTTTTCACGCTTTCGGCCCTGACCGAAACTATGAACGAAAATGTAATACCTCTTTTAGTCGAAGCCTTAAGCGATAAGATCTGGCTGGTCAGAAAACATGCGTCGTCGCTTCTTGAAAAATACGGCGCCATGGCGGCCCCTTCGTTAATACAGATACTCGAAAAAAACCGCGACGAAAATATCCGCTACTGGGCTCTTGTAACTCTCGGCGGCATCGGCAAATCCGCGCACGCCGAAATAAGAAAAATATTCAAAGCCGTAGATAAAAAGGAAAAAATAACTCTCATACAGTCGCTTAATTCAGATTCGATCGTGGAGCTCATGCCCGAATTATTCGAATGCTTCGCCGACTCTCACTGGCCGGTGCGAAACGAAGCTTATAAAAAACTTTCAGAAGTCCCTGAATATCTGGTGCCCTCCGTTTTCGAATATTATAATCATTCCAACGCCGATATCAAATACTGGGCGAACCAGCTCATAAATAACTTTCAGGGCATAATTTCGCAGTCGCTTCTAAAATGCCTCAACGCTTCCACGGCGCCCGGCGACCTCGGCGACGAACTGAAAAAAGACGCGCTGGCGATGCTTTTGTCCATGACCCAGCCCGAAGTCATTATCAATATGATAGATCATGCCATAGCCGGCAACGACGAGCCGATGCTTGAAAAGCTAAAATCTCCCGAATTTTTTAACGGCATATTCAATTTGTACCTCGGCGAAAACTTCGACCAGTTCAACAAACAGGCCAGAAATTTCATAACCGGCGTACTTAAAAGCGCCTGCGACGAACACGCCGAAATCATCATGAACCACGCGGCAAATAACACAGGCGCGGCCGATAAAATCATGTCGATAATCGCCATGTCCAAAAACCATGCCCTTAGAGAATTATATTCCAAACTCAGCGGCAAGACCGCTCCGCCCTTCGAACAACAGCCGGGCACGGCCGCCGAAGCCCCGCCTCCGCCAAAGCCGGCCGACCCAAAAGCTTCGGCCAGCGCCATCAATGAATTGCTTTTCGAAGAATCGCTCAACAGATTTTTATCGCTCGACGAGAAAGAAAAACTTAACTTCATAAGCAACGAACAGCCCATAAAAGACGAAAAAATGTTGAAACTGCTCATATCGCAGTTCAGGATCGCCAACGAAAGCGACTGCCGCTGGGTGGCGCTTCTGGTTATCGAATGGTGGTCGGACCAGCTGGATTATATTACCGCCCTTAAAGAAACCACCGCCAATCCTAAACTGAAATACTGGCTCGAAAAAATAGCCAGACATATCAACGGCGCCGAGTTTATATAAACCGCTTCAATTAAATTGCGCCGCATACCATATTTCATCAAGAAAGGAAATTTAAATTGCCCGAATTAAAAACACCGAAAGCGAAAAAATGGACCGCCCTCAAAATAGACTGCCGGCCTATCCAGAACGAAGAAATACTAGCCATGATTTACGGCTTCTCCTCCTCGGGCGGCGTCGAAATAAAAGAATATGAAAACGGCGCGCGAAACTTTATAATAGCGTATTTCGCAGAAGCCGAGGCGCCCAAAGCCATAGCGGCGCTTAAAAAACGCATCCGGGACGCTAAAGAAATCACCGAAGGCAACGAAAATATAACATTCGACGAATATAGCGTGGACGAAGAAGACTGGGCAAACTCCTGGAAAAAATTCTTTTCACCCAAAAAACTCGGAAAAAAAATTCTGGTAACTCCCGACTGGGACGAATATAAGCCTTCCAGAGGCGAACTGCCCATCTTTATAGAGCCCGGAATGGCCTTCGGCACCGGCCATCACGAAACCACCGAATTGTGCGTAAAACTTCTCGAAGAAAGCGTAAAAAAAGACGACATAGTCTTCGACGTGGGCACCGGAACAGCCATTTTAGCCATAGCGGCCAGGCTGCTCGGCGCAAAACTCGTGGTCGGAACCGACAACGATAAGTACGCAGTAAGAATAGCGCGCGAAAATATAAAGCTCAATAAATGCAGCGACGAAGTCAAAGCATATTACGGCAATCTCCTTAGCTTCAGAAGCAAACTCCGCGACGTGCTGCTGCTTCAAAAATGCGACGTTATAATATGCAATATCCTAAAAGACGCAGTTCTCAAACTTCCAAATCAGCTCAAGGAATTTTTAAGGGGATCAGGCATAGTCATAGTTTCCGGAATCCTGGAATCGCAATACGAAGAAGTCAGACGCGAGTTCGAAAAAAACGGATTCAAAAGCGCACGCCACGCGCAAAAAAACGACTGGGTGGCCTGCTCGTTCAAGATAAAATAAGCCGCGGCGGCAAAAATAATAAAAAGAGGCCGGCTGTTTTTATTAGCGGCCTCTTTTTATTTAGTTCGCATCGCAAATATATTCAATTTATTTAATATTTAGCTTCTTCACTATTTTCTCGAAGTTCTTTTCGATCATTTCGACCATCTGCGTACGAAACTGCTTATCCGAAAAAATCTGGCCGTCTATTTTTTTTATCATCATTTCCCCTCGATCTTTTAAAGATATTTTTCGCTTACTTTTTTTCTGATTCCGCTGAGTATGCGTCCGATTTCCTCGCCGGAAAGGCTGAGGCCGAAACGCTGCGCCATAAGGTCGAGCTCCGCGCGTTCTTTTTCATCCATTGTAGCACCCCCGTATTTTTTATTGATTAACGAAAAAATAAAAATTCAACCTTCTTATTTATAAATCGGCAGTTTTTTTAAAATGATTACTTAAAAAGCTATCGTTAACGGCTTTTATTATGAATATTGGTCAAATATAAGTCAAAGTTATTATTTACATTTCAGCCTGATTCTGTTATAATATGCTGATTATGAATCCTAATATAATAAATTTAATCATATTCTTTTTCATGCTGACGATGATGTTTTCGGCATTTAATTACTTTATTTCGCTTTTTTTTTCAAAAATAGGGCTCAGCGTCATTATTCTGATCTGGCTTCTTTATCAGATTTATAAATACAGATTGCGCGCGGGAACGCCGCCGGGAAACGCCTCCTACTACGATCACATAAATACATATACCAGCGGCGGTTCCGATTACGGCGCGCGGCAGGGGTCTTCACAACCCGGCTTTTTCGCCGGAATTAAACTGTGGTATCTCGAAAAAAAAAGACAGTACCACTACGCTAAATTTAAAAAGAACTGGGACCTGATCCAGAAAAAGTACGCCCTGGATATGCGTTGCCCTTACTGCGGCTCCGATATAACCGTTTTCAACGTCACCGGCGACGCCAGATGCAATTATTGCCGCAACAGGCTTTTATAATCCGCCGGGCGGCGCCTAAAAATTCGTCTTGAAACAATAATAAATATTAACGATGGAGTTGGTATATTTGAATTCAAAATTTTTAAAAACTACGCTCGCATTAATACTCACGCTGGCTTTAGCATGCTTGAACGCCGGCAGCTTATACGGGACTGATTATTACAAACTCTGCGGCAGGTGCGGATTGAAAGTTCCCAAAGTGGAAGACGCAATCAATAAATTCGACATAAACTTCTGCCCCGCATGCGGCAACGATATGAAGCAATCCGGTTTCATAGCCAAAACCGCCAACGAAAAAGTCCTCGAACTTATAAAGCAGAAACGCCGCCAGATAGGCGATATCAGGCAGCTCAAAGCATCGGAATGGTTCGACAAAGGCGAAACGAGCGAAGACAAAATAATGAAGATGGCCTGCTTTATAAACGCCATAGAGCTGGATAACACGTCCGCTAAAGTTTACAACAACCTCGGCGTTTTATACGACGAGAAGCTTCTGGCCAACGAAGCGATTTCATGCTTCAGAAAGGCCGTGGAACTCAAGCCCGCCTACGCGATCGCCATTAACAACCTCGCAAAGTGCCTGGCCGACATTTCACGCTACGACGAAGCCGTCGAATATTACAAAAAAGCCCTGGAACTCGAACCCGATAACGCCGTATTCCACAGAAACTACGCCGACACTCTCGCAAAACAGAAAAAATACGACGAAAGCATCGCCGAATATAAAAAAGCGGCGGCGCTGGATAAAAAAGGCGAGTCGGCAAATATAGCCGCATTCAAAATAGACCTGATCACAAGGCGGTTCAAAGCCGGAGCGAAACCCGAAGATAACGAAGCCGTCAAAACCGGCGCCATAGAAAAAAATAAAATAGACGCAAAACCTTCCAAAAGCAAGTAAACATTAAAGCCGGCGGCTCGTCCGGCATGAATAAACAGTTGTTAATTCGTTGAAACCGAAAAAAGATTAAAAATAAATCAAAAAGGAGTCCTTAAATGACGAAAGGCATAATAATTAAAAACGCTCACGCTATGGCGCTTCTCGACCCAAAGAACACCGTGCTTAACGGCGGCTCCCTTCTTATCGAAGGAAACGAAATTAAAAAAATGTTCACGGAAAGCCAGTTATCCGAAGTCGAAAAACTGGCTTCGACGGGCGAATATAAAGTTATCGACGCGAAAGGCAACCTCGTGCTTCCGGGCTTCGTAAACACTCATCATCACTTCTATCAGATATTCACGCGCAACATCCCGAAAATGCAGGACGAAAAATTATTCGACTGGCTGATCGATCTCTACGACATATGGGCGCTGCTGGATGAAGAATGGGTAAATTACAGCACCATGGCCGCCCTCGGCGAACTCGCCCTCACCGGCTGCACGGCCACCACCGATCATCATTACGTTTTCCCGAAAGGCGGAGAACGCTTCATAGACACACAATTTGCGGCGGCCGAAAAAATCGGGCTTCGCTTCCACGCCACGCGCGGCTCGATGTCGCGCTCTAAAAAAGACGGCGGGCTCCCGCCCGACTCGGTCGTACAAACCGAAGAAGAAATAATGCTGGACTGCGAAAGGCTCATAAATAAATATCACGATACCTCCAGGCACTCGATGCGCAAAATAGCCCTCGCGCCGTGCTCGCCGTTTTCGGTTACGCCCAGATTGCTCGAAGAAACCGCAAAATTCGCGCGCGCAAAAAAAGTCAAGATGCACACCCACCTTTGCGAAACCAACGATGAAGACGATTATTGCTTAAAAGTCTACAAGCTGCGCCCGATAGATTTCATGGAATCGGTCGGCTGGATGGGGCCTGACGTATGGTTCGCCCACTCGATCTACGTCAACGACAAAGAAATAGAACGCATGGGCAAAGCCGGCACAGGCGTGGCGCACTGCCCGTCGTCGAACCTGCGCCTCGGCTCGGGAATCGCCCCGGTTCCCAGAATGCTCGAATGCGGCGTTCCTGTGGGTATCGCGGTGGACGGCTCTGCTTCCAACGACTCCTCCGACATGCTCGGCGAACTTAGAATGGCGCTTCTCGTGCACCGCGTGGGGACCGGCGTTTCCTCGATGCCCGCCATCGACGTTTTCAGGATGGGCTGCCAGCACGGAGCTAAAATACTCGATTTCAACACTTCGGGCGAGCTGAAAGAAGGCAACGCCGCCGATATCATAATGTACGATCTGAACTCGATAGGTTACGTCGGCGCTATGCACGACCCGCTTTCGTCAATTTTATTCGCGGGATTCAACCACCGCGTCAATTACAATATCACCAACGGCCGCGTAATAGTTGAAAAAGGCGAATTAAAAACCTTCGACGAGCGCTCGATAGTGGAAAACGGCAACCGCATAGCGAAAAGAATCGTCGATAGAAAA
>JAKPTH010000133.1 GCA_029571125.1 bacterium | reverse complement strand
TCCGTGAAAACGGAAGCCAGCGCCTGCTCTCCGCTGCTGGCCGGGCGCACCGCATAGCCTTCATGGGTGAGGATATCCGTAAGAAGTTTAAGCGCCGCCAGAGTGTCGTCGACGGCCAGTATGCCTTTTCTAGCGATCATTTATCTCCTTTTGACGAGCTTCGCAGCGCGTTGAGAATCGTTTTATAATCGAGGCTTCCGGCGTAAAATTCTAGCGCCTTTCCAAGCGAGGCGTCGCTCGATGAAATAACCCCTATGAGTTCCGTTATTTTTTTGATGTCCAGGCGTATAAGGGCGTCTTCGAATTCGGTTTTAAGCGGCCCGTCCAGCCGGGCGAAAGCGGCTTCGTCGATAACGGCGGGCCGCGAACCGCTAGCGGTCTCTTCGGAATCGCGCGTCACGCGAAGCCCCAGATGCTTTTCCAGGGCGGCGAAAATCTCTTCGGCCGGAAACGGTTTAGCTATGAACCCGTCGCAGCCGGCGTCGATCATTTCCTGGCGCTCGTCTTTAAACGCATGGGCGGTGACTGCTATAATGACGGCGCGGCCGCCTTCGGGAAGGGTCCTCATCCTGACCACCGCCTGAAGCCCGTCCATAACGGGCATGCGCCGATCGATGAAAACGGCGTGCGGCCGCCACTGCTTAAATATTTCAAGCCCTTCGGCGCCGTCGGCCGCCTCTTTGATCAAGAACCCGAAGGCGGAAAGCAGATTGCTGAGCAGTCTGCGGTTTTCAGCCTGGTCCTCGACTATAAGTATGCGGTAATCGCCGGCATTTTCAACGCCGGAAATCCGGCCCGGCGCGATAGCGTATTTCTGAACGGCGTCGATATCTACGGGATCGTAGGCTATGGTAAAGCGGAATACGG
The DNA here is from genome assembly GCA_029571125.1 of bacterium. GTDB lineage: Bacteria > Muiribacteriota > UBA9980 > UBA9980 > UBA9980 > UBA9980. The sequence continues at coordinate 662 of JAKPTH010000133.1, read as the reverse complement.
AGCCTTCGCCCGGCACGCTCGAAGCGCTTATAGTTCCGCCGAGAAGCTCGACGTATTTTCGGGTTATCGGAAGTCCAAGCCCGGTGCCTTCGCGCTGTCCGATCTGGGCGAACGGCTGAAAAATCAGTTCGAGCGAATCGGCGGAAATTCCGACTCCGGTATCGGCGATTTCAAAGCAAAGGAAGCGCCGGCTCCGCCCGTTTTCTATGGACTGTATTCCCAGTTTGATGGAAATCCGGCCAGAATCGGTGAATTTTATGGCGTTGCCCACGAGGTTTATGATTATCTGGCTCAACTTGCCCGGATCGGTATTGACGTATCTGGGAAAAGAAGACGACTGATCCAGTTCCAGCGTGAGGTTTTTAGCTTCGGCGCGCACCCTGAGCATGGCCATGGTGTTGTTTATGAGATCGCCCAGATCGAAATCCGACCTTTCGGCTTCCAGCCTTCCGGATTCGATTTTAGCTATATCGAGAATATTGTTTATAATGGATAAAAGGTGCTCGCCGGATTTAAGTATCAGCCCTAGGTTCTCTTTTTGTTTCGGCGATATCTGCGGCTCGCGGTCCATAATGTTGGCGAAACCGAGAATCACGTTCATGGGCGTGCGCAGTTCGTGCGACATATTGGCCAGAAAAAGAGATTTCGCCTTGTTGGCGGAG
>JAKPTH010000121.1 GCA_029571125.1 bacterium | reverse complement strand
TCGGACATGGTGTAATTTTCCCACTTGCCGTCGCCGTTGAAATAAGACATGCCTTTGGTCGTAGCTATCCACAGTGCGTCTTCTTCGTCTATATAAATAGATTTGATCCAGTTGGATATGAGCGGCGAATTGCCCTTCACTTTTTTATAACCTATGCCCGAAGCCGTTTTGGCCGGCATTTCCGAATCCGCCGAAAAGACGGACCAGTTCGAAAAATTTTTGCACCTGTTGATTCCCATATTGGTGCCTATATACATTACGCCGTTGGAATTAATGGCTATCGCGTAAATGCTGTTTCCGGACATTTCAGTGTTTCCGGGCTCTTCTATCAGATCGCCGCTCGGCGTGGGTTTCATGGACGTGCCGCTCTTGGTTGCGAAACTGCCCGGGCCGCTTATTACTATCGCGCCCTGGCGGGTTCCGGCGTAAAGCGTGGCTTCCTTCGTGTCTTTTCCGAAGCTTATTACGTCGTCGTTAGGCAGGTTGTCGCTTTTACGGGTGAATTTGTTGAAATTCTTGCTGCCGTCGTAAAGCGCGAGTCCGTACTGCGTGCCGGCCCATACCATGCCGGTATTCGACTGAACCAGGGCGCTGGTTTTGCCTATATCGAAAAACCTGACCGAATTGAAGTTATAGGAGTAAACGCCCGTTTCGGTTCCGAACCACAACTTGCCGCCGTCCTCCTGGCATATCGCGTTTATCTTTTCAGCCTTGAGCTTGCTTTCCGCGTCCACTATCTGAATGACGTTCCTGGAATCGAACGAATAAAAATACACGCCTTCCATGGTGCCTATATAAAGGCCGCGCTGGTTGTTCTGATTTTTTCCGATAAACAACGAAAGAACTTCATTCGCTTTCGCCGATTGGCCCAGATTGATTTTACTCAACTCGCGCTTCTTCTGAGCGCTCTCTCCGCCGCCCGCCGGCGCGCCCGTTTTTCTGGAGCCGCCGCAGCCGGATGAGCCTATTATAAAGATGGTCCACATCAATATGATAGAAAAAACTATAAAACTTTTGTAGCCGCGATTGTTATGCAAAAATAGCCCTCCATTCGATATATTCGTTAGAAAAACAACCTTTCGCCAGGATTGACGCGCTTTATACGGCCGCTCATCTTATCGTAGTAGCCGCGCTGGCGGTCTTCGGGGAACGCCTTTATGCCTATTTCAAAATAATATTCCTTCTGGTGCGGATTGGCGCGCAGAGTCGCTTCCATGCAATGAAGATCGCGCACCAGATAATAATTCACGTTACGCAGCGATTTGGTCGGTATGTCGTAAATTATATCGGTGTTTACCGTCCAGAACGGAGACGCCACGAACTGAAGCGTCGAGTTCAAAGTCTGGTACTTTCTGGTTATTCTATCATAACTCGTAGAAGTTTGCCAGTTAATTTTTTGGCCCGCCTGGTAGTCGTACTTAAGGTACATATTAGTTAAATTCATGCTGCCGGAGAATAAATTAGAGAACATGGTATCGTGGTAGTCGTAGGACGCCCTTAAATAAAAACGGTGGTACATGAATTTATCCAGCTTATAAGTCAGCGTTAAATCGTTGGATACGCCCTGGAACTGGTTCATGTCGTAGTCGTAATAAAACTGCATCAGGTTGGAACGTATTTCGGTTCCGCGCTCCATCACCATATCGCCGTTATAGGCCAGGGTCGAATAAAGCTTGTTTTGAGTGTTTATCTTATTCGACTGGAACGGATAAAAGCCGTACGACCTGGTATTGTTATAGCGCATATTGGCGTTTAAATTCTTGCCGAAATTCTGCGTCAGGCTGGCTCCGCCGTCGAGTATGTTCTCGCGCTCGTTTTCGCGGTCGGCGCGCAGGCGGTATGAAGAATCCACGGTAAGATTGGTCTGCGAAGACAGCTGGAAACGCTCGGTATCCACGCGCCACTGAGTGTCGAAAATATTGCGGCTGGTGGAAGTGCCGGCTATAGTCTCCTCGCGGGTGCCCAGGATGCTTCGGGTGGATATGAATAACGGCGTTTTTACTATCTTTTCGCGGCGGGTATTGACGTTTATTTCAGGCGTGTAGTCGAGCGAAGATATATACTGGTTGGGCCTGTCGCTTAAGTCCTTCCTCTTTTTATAGCGTACCAGAAAATCATATCCCTGCTCGTTATACGAAAGGTTATACTGCGAGTTCATTTCTTTGTTCTGCGTATAATCGCCTATTACGTCCGAAAAATAATCTATGTTATAATTCAAATTGGCGTTATTTCTTATCTGGTACTGGCCGGCCAGCGAATTGCGGTTGATAGTTTCATTTCTCAGGCTGTCATAAGAATAATCGGTATAGAAATTGCCGCTTATCTTATCGCGTATCCTATAGTTATGCCTTAAAGTATG
>JAKPTH010000115.1 GCA_029571125.1 bacterium | reverse complement strand
TATTCGCTTGGTTCCGACGAATTGAAAAACGGCGACTGAAAGTAAAAAACATACTATCGTCAGAGCGAATATAATTTCTATTAAAGAAAGGCCTTTATAGTTAATGGACCTCATTTTTCCACCTTTTTTGAGGCACGGCTATTTTCCCTTTCCGTCGCCCTTGCCTTTGCCGTCGCCCTTGTCTTTATCATCGTCCTTGTCTTTGTCTTTGCCCTTGCCTTTGACAGGGATTTTTTTACGGTCTTCACGGCTCATTTTGACGCGGCGCTCTACTTCATTTTCGAACGAAAGCGAACCTCCTAGAGATTTTTTGATATCCTGGCCTATTTTTTTCTGCTTGTCGCCGCTTTCCGAATAAAAAAAAGTAATAGTTTCGCCAAGTGAATCCAGAAGATCGCGCTTATAAAGGTCGTAGTAAGTTTGAGTGCTGATCACGTCATTTTTAAGCATGGAAACGCGAAGCGTTATATTTACGCAGATAATTATAACCCTCATCCCCTCGATAGTTTCCGACTCGATATACCCGTCGAATCCAACGGTATTTTTAAGCACGGGATCGTTTTCTATTATGCGCTTAATGGATTTTTTCATCAGTTCGACCGGATACGTGCATAAGCCGCCGGCCTCGGAGCTGAAAATCTGACGGTCTTTATAAAACCTGTCGTCCCATGAATAAGCGAACGACTCCGAAAGCAGGAATGTGTGAATGGCCTCCGAAAGGCATTCGGCCTTGATATTGAATATGAATTTAGAGGCCTGTCCGGTTTCTTCGCGCGTTATAAAAGTGAGCGAAGCGAGGCCGACGAATAAAACGGCGGCCATGCCTATAACAAGGGCAAGAGCCATGCCGCGTCTTGCCTTTTGAACGCCGGGGCTAAATTTTTTTAAAGCCTTATCACATCGAAGAGTTGACATTTTTAAACCTCACAACGAATATGCTTCCGCTGTAATCTTTTTCGCCGCTGTTTTTAAATTTTATTCCGATCATCAGAGCCCCGTAACTCAATGCCGTAAAATTAACGCTTTCGACGTTTTTTATATAAACCGGATAAATTTCTTCGTCGGCCTTCTCGGGGACGCCTGCCGCGTCGAAAGAAGCGAGCGCGCCGTTTTCGGCCTTTAAAACTACGATCCTGCCGTCCAGCTCTCGGAATTTTACATACCCGAGAGTTTTAACCGGAGAAGGCTCGATTATTTCTACTGCCCTGGCGAGCCTTTTTTCTAAAAGCTGGTCCGCCGTCCTGTAAACTCTTTGCACGGCGACTTCTTCGTTCAGACCCGGAATTTTTTTAGAAAAATAATTAAAAATATAAAAACCGACGGTTATTACCATGGAAAAAAGCGCTATGGATATCATGGTTTCAACCATGGTAAAAGCCCTGCGCCCGGCATCGCGCCGTTTACAGCTGTCAATAAGGCATATTTTTTCGTTCACTTTAATTATTTTCATAAAATTCAGTTTTAATTAAGCATCGTTATCCGCGCGTTGATTTTTTCACTTTTTTACGCATTTTAGCCTTCATGGCTGGCGGATCGATTTGAACGCCGTTGCTCCATCTGACTATGGTATGCTTTATAGTATTGCCGTTTTCATCGTATCCGGTGAATTCCCATTGGCCGTCCATTTTATCGTTAAGGTAGCCGCCTGTTTCTATATAGCCTTCCTTACCGCTTAAAAACCAGTTCCTCGTTTCCCACGGACCGTTTTTGCAGTCATTGGCGTAATTGCCTTTTTCATGAACAAACAAC
>JAKPTH010000110.1 GCA_029571125.1 bacterium | reverse complement strand
CGTATTTGATCTTATCGAGTATTTCGCTTAGTTCCGATGGGAGATCGTGCAGCAGTACGGCCAGATCGGCGGCTGAATTGAAAAGGCCGCCCGCGAGTTTTAGCGGGCTCATCTGATCGCGCACCATTTTTTCGGCGAACGGCCTTATATGTTCGGAAACGTTGAAGTTTTTATTGAGTTTTTCGCCGTTTGCCTGAAGGATTATAAGCGCTCTTATGAGCAGGAAAAAATCGGACGGCATTTTAAGGCGGTTTTCGATCATGATGGTAACGATGGAGTTGAGCATGCCGGCCATATCGGTATGGTTCAGCGACTGGTAAAAGTGGCTTTCAATAAGCTCGCTCACCTGGGATTCAATGAGCGCGAAGTTAAATTCGGCATCGCTTTTGACTGATAATTTAATCAAAGTTTTAGCTATTTTCGCGGCGTCATGGCTGGATACGCCTATTATTACGGACGACAGGCTTTCGCGCATGGTTTTGGTAAGAAGCCCCATCATTCCGTAGTCGAGGAAGCATATAACGTTGTTTTCGAGCGCCATTATATTACCGGGATGGGGGTCGGCGTGGAAAAAGCCGTGTTCGAATATCTGTTTTAAGATAAGGTCGGCGCCACGGCTGGCGAGGATTTCGGGCGACAGGCCGCGCTTTTCGAATTCGTCAATTTCGGAGATATTGATTCCGTCGATAAACTCCATGGTGAGTATTTTTTTAGTCGAATATTCGCGGTAGCATCTTGGCACGTAGATTTCTTCGGAGTTTTTGAAATTAAGTCCGAATTTTTCCATATTAGCGGCTTCGAAGGAAAAATCGAGCTCCTTGAGTATGGATTTTTCAAATTCTTCGATAATGCCGGCGATATCCATGCGTTTCAATTCGGGCTCATAATTTTCGAGAAGCGACGCCAGGTCTTTCATTATTTCGAGATCGACTTCTATGACTCTTTTGATATCGGGTCTCTGCACTTTAACGACCACAGCGGCGCCTTCGTGCAGCAGGGCTTTATGCACCTGGGCGATAGAAGCCGCCGCCAGGGGTTTCTCGTTGAAATCTTTGAATAATTCGGATATTGGTTTTTCCAGTTCTTTTTCGATGATAGCGACGGCTTCGTGGCTTGGAAAGGGCTGGACGGAGCTTTGGAGCTTTTCGAGTTCGTCGAGAAGTTCGGGCGGAACGAGGTTAGGGCGGTTGCTGACGGTCTGGCCTAGTTTTATGAACGCGGGTCCGAGCTCTTCGAGTATCATCCGGATTCTCTGCCATACTGTTTTACCGGGCTCGGCGGCCCCGGATTTAAGCGCTTTATTTTTGCCTTTAAATCCGAGGAAAACGTCGATCTTCGTTCTGGATATGAAATCGCCGAAGCCGTGTTTGGCCAGAACGCTCAATATTTCTATATAGCGGTTGGCGTGATGATACGCCTTAACGATCTTTCCTTTTTTGAATATCATCTTTACTTTATCCGTCTATTAATAAATTACGAAATCGGAAAACCTTTCAGGCCGTTATTTAGAGCGCACGAAAGCGGCGACATCGTCGGCGGTTCTGGCTTTGGAATCGGGCCCTTTTGAATATATCTTTTTCATGATATTATCATATTCGTAGCTGTTGCCCCAGGGGTCTTTCAGGGCTTCGAGGTTGGCGATATATTTTTCATTCAGATCGCCGAGCGATTCGATTTCGCGCGATTCGGTTTCGTAATATTTCTGCGCGGCTTCAACCAGTGTATCGCAGTCTTTTTGGGCGCGGGTCCTTAAAGCTTCGGCTTCGTTATAATAATTGAAGTAAGCGATGCAGCCGCCGAGGGCGACAGCAATTACGATCGCGCCGGTGACGGTGACGAAGTTTTTTTCTGACGCGCCGTAGAAGAGCATTATAGAGCCGATGATCAATAAAGCCCAGCCCCATTGAAGCTGCATCTGTGCGCCGCCGCTTATTTTAATCTGAAAGCCGATCAGCGCGGATAATAAAAGCGATAAATTGGCGATTCCAAGAAAGATAGAGCCTTTTTCGGCGGAAATAAATATGCATATCAGCGTGGCGGCGGCTATGCCGAGGGCTATAAGTCCGTCGCCCTTTCCGTCGCCAAAAAAGTTCAGTGTTTGAGGGCCGGGGCCGCTTATAACAGGGCAGAATATTCCGGCGACGACTATGATCAAACCGACAAGGGCTAAAATCTGATTTCCGTTCATGGCGCCATCCTTTACTTTTATTTAGTTATAAATTCAACTATCGGGTTTTTATCATATCAGATAAGATTTTATAAGTCAATTCAAATTTTAACGAAGCTTAACGGTGGGTCTGTCATTTATTCATAAAATGTGATATAATATCGAATATAGAATCGGGGTTTAAACCGAATAAAAAGGTGATTTATGAAATACGGCTGGATAGAAGAATACTGTCTTTCAAAAAAAGGCGCTGTAAAGGAATTCAAGATCGAATGGGAGGCGTCGCTGTACCGCGTAGGCGGCAAGATATTCGCTCTGGTAGGCGAAGACAATGTTAAGAAGACGATAATTTCTCTCAAATGCGACCCTATGACCGCTCAGTTATTGAGATCGCAGTACGCCGATATAGTTCCCGGATATCATTTGAACAAGGAACACTGGAATTCGGTATTTTTAGAAGGCGCGACGCCCGATGAAATAATGAAGCAAATGATTGATATGTCCTATGAGCTGGTGCTTAACTCATTGACTAAAAAAGCGATTAAACAAATACAAGAGTAGCGGTTAAACCTCTGCCCACCACTGAAGTCACCCCCGAAGCCGGAAAACTTTTGCTTAAAATAAAAGGCGATATGAGCCGTAAAGAAATATTGCAA
>JAKPTH010000033.1 GCA_029571125.1 bacterium | reverse complement strand
GTTTCTGACAGCCGGTACAGCATCCGCCGGTTGCAGCGCACGGCGCATATTGGCCATGCGAGCAATGCGCATGCTGAGGCGTATAAGCGTGCTGCACCTGAGTTCCGCTCCAGTCCCAGCTTATATTAATGCCGGAAGATACGACGTACCATATCGGAACCGAAGGCACTCTGTAAGCAAACTGAAACTCAGCCTTACCGGGGGCGCCGCCGTCGGTAGTTGATTCGCCGGGGCCTTCGTGGTATCCTATGTGGCCACAGTTGCCGTATTTTGTAGGACTGTCCATATGATAAACAAAGCTGACCGTATTAACTTTCCATTTAACCTGGTCCCATTTATTTTGCGGAATGCCGAGCCATGAGTAGCAGGGCTTGCCAAACATCTCATTATCAAGAAGCGGGCTTTTGTCTTCGCTTAAAGGGTGATATGTGGCTAACTTAGGCTCCCATTTGGTAAAATCAGAAGTGGTATCGTCGGGATCGCCCTGATTTATCTCTGAAGGCGTAACTCCCGCCGGATGCGCCACAAATTTCCACCTGTGGTTTTCATTTTCATTAACGACAAAAGAGGCGTTAGTACTACCATTTTGCGGCTCGCCCGACATGTTGTCCTCATGCAGGGCTTTTCCGATCGCTCCGCAATTAGGGTTAGCATTTTCAACTTCGGTGCCGTCCATGGCCACTTTGTATTGCTGAGGTATCGGACATAAACCGCTCGCTCCTGCAAAAGCATCTTTTGTTGCCGCTATCGTCAACGATAAAATAATTAAAATAAAAACCGAAAGAAGTGTATAGTTTCTCATAACCACTCCCCCTAACCTTTATAAAATATAACCAAAATAACGCTTCTGCTAAGTGCGAACCGTGAAAGCCGTTTAATTAAACAGCTGGCGCTTCAATAATATGGTTTCGGTGAGATTATGCTTGCGAAATTCGCTTTCTCCCACATTTATGCCGCCTACATTTGTTTTAGCCTTTCCTTCCATTTCTACGGTGATCGATTGTTCTATATAAGGAAGGCCGCCCTGCAGGACAGCCGGATCGCTTTCTTTTTTCAGGCTGCCCGCTTTTATGCTGACTATCTTGTAGCCCCATTCGCTTATTTTGTCTTTTGAATCGTCGTCTTCGAGCGCGAAACCGCCGATAGTAAAAGGCCAGGTTGAATAGCCGCCAACCTGCTTGACTTCTTTGCCCTGTATTTTAACTATAGGGCCGTAACCGGCGCTGGTTTTTGAACCCGAAGCGCTTCCGGCGGGATCGTTTTCATAGCTGTTCACGTCTTCTACGTAATTCGCTAAATATTCCGGATAACGAGTCTTGGCGTCGCCCGCGTTATCGAACTGATCGAACTTGGCGCCGCCAGGCGGAACGTAAAACGGCGAAAAGCCATAGTGCATGCAGGAACATTTGAAAAGTTCCTCAGGCAATAATTTATACTTGAGCTTGAGGTGCTGTATGCCCGCCTGCGCCATAAAATAAGCCTTCGTCGTTAAAATAGTCGAATTACGCTGTTTTTTAGACTGCGTATTGGAATTTATAAGCATGAACGCGAATATCATTAAAACTACCGCCAGCAGTATGACCAGCGGAATGGCGAAAGCCCTGCGCTTAAAAATCAGCGCATAGCCTTTATAAACGGCCTTTTTTTCATCGTATAAAAATTTTACTTTTTTCGTCTGTTCTAACATCATATGCAATCCGCCTTATTTTTTACGGCTTTTATTTTTATCGGAGTTTGATTACAACTTTTTTTCTTGCGGCTATTTAAGCGAAACGTCGTCTTCGAGCCGGGCTTTTCTGGTAACCAGGATGAATTTGCGGCGCGGGTCTTTAAAATCATTTGCGGTTTCGCCCATATTCTGCCACGATATCCTCAACTTAACCGTTTTTAAAATAATTTCCTGGCCGCCTTTTATATAATTAACGGCTTTTACGTTAAGGAATTTTTCGGCTTTATTCAGGCCGTCGTTTCCGGTGCCCTTGTTGCTGGTAGGCCACGGAGTGCCCTTATCGTTGCGGGGAACCCAGAATGAAACGGGAAGGTCTTTTGCGTTGATATCGGTGACCTCGATCTCCCATTTATATTCGGCCGTTTCATATTTAATTATAGAACCGGACTTATCGCCGTTAATAACCGGAGGAGCTATGGCCGATTTATCGGTGAATTCGAGTTTTATATCTTTAGAACTGTCGAGGCCCACTGTTATATCGTTGGTAACCTTCAAAAACGGCACGCTCTTTAAAACCTGCTCCATAATGCTCTTTCCGATCATTTCAGCGGTGATTTCAAAGTTAAGTTCGTGCGTCTTGCGCGTAGTTTTTGAAATTATAGAGGCTATGGGCATGAATGCAACCGCAAACATAGCCACGGCGATCAATATTTCGACGAAAGTGACCGCCGAGATATTTTTAAGCCGCCGGTTTTTAATTTCGATAATTTTATTCATAAAATCCCCCGTTTTTGATAGAGGCTTAATAAAAAGCGTTTATTAATCGATTGCGTTAGGATCTTTATTATTGGTTTTAACCAGCAGAGGCACTTCGAGCGG
>JAKPTH010000021.1 GCA_029571125.1 bacterium | reverse complement strand
ATTTCGCTGAAAACCGATTCGGTGATAAGCACCGTTCCGCCGGGCGCGATCGATTCGAGGCGGAAGGCGACGTTGACGTTATCGCCGATGGCCGTGTACTCCATTCTTGAAGCCGAGCCTATATTGCCGACGACCACTTCGCCGGTGTTGATGCCTATGCCAATGTTGAAAGTCCAGTCGGTTCCGCGGACTTCACGCCATTTCTCCTCGAATATCTTAATGGCGTCCTGCATTTCGAGCGCAGTTCTTACCGAATTAAAAACGTCGTTGTCGGTCGCGAGCGGCGCGCCGAAAAGAACCATCATGGCGTCGCCTATGAATTTGTCGACCGTGCCGTGGTTCATGTTGACGATTTCCGTCATTACCGAAAAGTAATCGTTTAACATCGCTACCATTTCCTGCGGGGTGAGCATTTCCGATAATTTGGTAAATCCCCTGATATCTGAGGCGAGTATGGTCAATTTGCGGTTAATGCCACCGAGTTCGAGCGATTCGGGTGAATTGAGTATTTCGTCCATGATCTGCGACGAAACGTATTTGCCGAAGATTTCCTTGACTTTTTCGGTTTCTAGCGCGCGCTTTTCGCTCTCTTCGAGCTGATTTTCATAGAGCAGCGAGTTGTTGAGGGCCACTTCGAGAATCGAGGAAACCATATTGAAAAGATTTTTATCGTCGCTGGTGTAGTTTATGGAATCCATTTCGCAGATGTTGAGGATGCCCATTATTTCGCCCGTTTTTGAGTAATGGATAGGCGCGGCCATAAAGGTTTTTAACTGGCCCCTGCCGATAAGGGCGCTGAAAGTCTGCTCTTTTTCGATGCTGTTTATGTCGATGAGCATATTCGAGCGTATAGCCAGGCCAATGAGGCTCTGCTCATGCGAAGTTATCGCCACTTTATGCTCTTCTTCGCCGCTCAAGCCTTTCGAAGACAGGATGCGGAAGATTTTGGATTTTGATTCGGCGAGCAATATGCAGGATTTGGTAGCGCCGAGCTCTTTTTCGAGCAGATCGAAAAGCGTTGAGCAGATATCCTGCGGATCGAGCGAAGACACTATTTTTTTTATCTTTAAAAACAGCGTCGACTGTTTGACCGTTTTTTGAGTGGTTTTGGCGGTCATTTCGGTCGTTTTTTCGCGCACTTCGTTTTTTATTTTATATACTTCAGAGGCGTATTTTTGATTCAGCTGAAACAGCTCGTCGTGTTTCTTGCTGATTTCGTAGGTTTTTTTTACCAAAAATAATATCAGGCCTATAAGCCCGAGGATTATCAAATCGGGTATCGTCATATTTTTAAAGCACTCCCGCATCTCTGGCAATTATTGAATTCGTTTAAATTAAGATGAAAGCATTTGTGGCAGACGTTAAAATTCACTCTTACCGCGAGGGCGTATTCTACCTGCGGAGTTTTTTTCTTGTCGACTATTATCGATTTAAGCGACTGAAAAATGAAGTTGGTTATTATCGAGCCCGGATTTTCGTGAACGAGCCGTTGATACTCGCTTATGAGCATTTGCGGCTTGTTGAGGTTGACTATGGAATCTATGAATATGGAATGAATTAAAATGTTGTCGCAAACATAGGTGAAAAGAACGCTGCACTCGCTCACTATTTTTTTATAGTCCTTTTTCCTGTAGAGCGTTTCGAGCATTATGACGCGGGAGTCTATATCGCGCGGATAGGACTCCACGTATTTTTCGATGAACCTGACCGCCTCGTCGTCGAAGCGTTTTACTTTATTGAAATATTTGACT
>JAKPTH010000007.1 GCA_029571125.1 bacterium | reverse complement strand
AGTTTACGGTGAAATAGGCCGTGAGGGCTAGCATTGATACTATGGCTATCGCCAGCGGTATCACGAATCCTTTTTTATATTTGGCGCGCATGGCGCCGATTGAAAGAGAGGTTTTCCACTTCATATTAACCACCCGCTTTTTATTAAATACTCAAAAACAAAAATAACGAACTTGAAGCGCCGGCATTAAACGTCGCGAAATTAAAAGTCGCGGGTTTTTTTTGGCGGTTTGAAATCCATTTTGGGCTTTTCGGCGAGCAGCCTTTTGATGACGTCTTTCGATTCGGGCGGCTGGCCTATGGTTAGCATCTTTTCCGAGCCCGGAAAAGCTTTGAAATAAAGCTTGGAATTGTTGATAATAAGGGCCGCCTGCGCCTTTTTTTCCTGTTCTTTATCGCCCGCTTTTTTATAGATTTCTACAAGATATCCGAGGGCGAGCGACTTTAAGTAAATGTTGGGCGACTGCTGGGCCAGGTTGGCTAAAATTTCTACCGCCTCTTTATATTTGCCCCTGTTGTAATATCCTAAAGCTTCAAGATATAGAGGGTGTTTTTCGGCCTGATCTATCTGCGCCGAAAGCGCGGAATTAAAATTGGCGTTTTCGACCATGGGTTTGATCTGATTGTCGTAATAATTGTCGAAAGACCCTTTTTCCATGGGTTCTAATGGTTTGACGGTCTCTTCGTAATAATCGCTGGTGTCCCAGCTGAAAGAGGAAAGCGAGCGTACGGCCGCGACGTGAGAGAATTTATTTTTTCCGGGAGTTTTACGCTGGCCGACAAAAAGAGAGTCGAGCGCCGCTTCGTTCTGCGCTTCGCGCGAAGCGTATTTTTTGGCGCCCGGCGTGGGTTGGGCCGGTTTTTTGCCGAAGGTGAATCCCTGGTCTTCGGACTGATCGGTTGAGGTTTCACTTCGACGGTTGTCGGCGAAGTAAATTGCGTAGATAATTCCGCCTACTACGACGATCATCAATAATACCAGCGAATAAAACTTCAGGCTGCTGGAATCGTCTGGTTTATATGGTCCCGGCATAAATAGCCTCCGTCTTAATAAAATATCTATATAACATTTAAACGGGCGGGGGTAAAAATGAAAAATAAACCCGCCTATTTATATTATACCAAATTTTTTCAAAGCTTGCGGCTTTTTTTTTCTCTATTCAAAAAAACAAAGCTGGTCGGTCTTGGGAAGCGATTTCAGAGAGCCAATGCCGTCCAGGGCTTCTATAACGCTTTTCGACACTCCCGTGCGGTCTTTGAAATCTTCGACGGATATAAAAGGGCCCTTCTGAGCCTCTTCGAATATTTTGCGTGCGGCGACAGTGCCGAGACCCTGCACCGAGCTGAAAGGGCATATGAGGCCGTCTTTATCTTTGAGCGTGAATTTTTCGTAGTGAGATTCGTAAATGTTTACGGGATGGAATTTTATGCCGCGCGCGAGCGCCTCTAGAACGATCTCTAAAACGGTGTATAAATCAAAATCTTTTGCCGTGGCTTCTTTGCCTTTTGCGAGAACGCCGCTCATGGTGCTGAGTATATATTCGCGGCCTTTGAGCACTATTGCGGCGTCGAAAGACGAAAGGCCCTTGGTCGAAAAATAAGTGGAATAAAACGCCTGAGGGTAATTGACTTTGAAATAAGCTATCCTGAACGCCATCATAACGTAGGCTGCGGCGTGGGCTTTAGGGAACATGTACTTGATCTTGTTACATGAATCTATGTACCACTGCGGAATGTTATGCTGCTTCATGGCTTCGACCATATCGCCTTTGAGGCCTTTGCCCTTGCGGACGTTTTCCATGATGTCGAACGAAGCTTTATTCGGCATTTTATGCTCTATAAGATAGTTTATTATGTCGTCTCGCACTGAAATTACTTCTGAAAGCTTTGCGTCGCCGGATTTAATGTATGACTGGGCGTTGTTGAGCCAGACGTCGGTGCCGTGGGAAAGGCCGGAAATGCGGACCAGCTCGCCGAACGTGGTCGGCAGGGTTTCTTCGAGCATTCCGCGCACGAAAGAAGTGCCGAATTCGGGAATGCCGAGCGTGCCCAGTTTTATTCCGTTGATATCTTCCGGGGTAATGCCCAGAGCGTCGAGCCCTGAAAAAAGCGAAAGCGTTTTTTTATCGTCGAACGGGATTTCATAGACGTTTACGCCCGTGAGGTCCTGAAGCATCTTTATGAACGTCGGGTCGTCATGCCCCAGCAGGTCGAGCTTCAATAATTTTTTATCGATGGCGTTATAGTCGAAGTGAGTGGTTATGGTGCCGCCGCTGCGGTCGTTGGCTGGATAGTTGATGGGCGTGAATTCGTGCACGTCGCGCCCCTTCGGTATTATCATTATGCCGCCGGGATGCTGGCCCGTGGTCCGCTTCACGCCGCTGCAGCCGATGGAAAGGCGGTTCATTTCGGCCATTCGTTTAGTCAGCTGGCGTTCTTCGAGATAGGTTTTCACGAAGCCGAAAGCGGTCTTATCGGCTATGGTCGAAATGGTTCCGGCGCGGAACACGTTGTTTTCGCCGAAAATGACTTCTACGTATTTATGGATCGTAGGCTGATACTCGCCCGAAAAGTTCAAATCTATATCGGGCGTCTTATCGCCTTCGAAACCGAGGAATACTTCGAAAGGTATTTTATGGCCGTCTTTTTTTAGTTTCGCGCCGCATTTAGGGCAATTTTTATCGGGCAGGTCATAGCCGGAATTCAATGTGGAATCTTCAAAAAACTCGCTGTATCTGCATTCGGGTTTTATGCATATGTAATGAGGCGGCAGCGGGTTCACCTCGGTTATATTGGTGAAAGTGGCTACCAGCGAAGAACCTACCGAGCCTCGCGAGCCTACGAGATATCCGTCGTCGAGAGATTTTTTGACGAGTTCATGGGCTATCAGATAGAGCGTAGCGAAACCGTTTTTTATAATGCAGTTTAATTCGTAATCCAGGCGCTTCTGGACCGGCGCAGGCAGAGGCGAAGCGTAAATGGCTTCGGCGTTGGCGTACGACATTTCGCGTATCTTTTCTTCTGCGCCTTCCATTACAGGAAAAGCGTTTTCGCGGGGAATCGGAGCGAGCGATTCGATGCTTTCGCTTATTTTTTCCGGATTGTCTATTACCACTTCCCTGGCGGCGTCTTCGCCCAGATAAGAAAACTCTTCGAGCATTTCTTCGGTGGTCGGAAAGTATAGCTCGCAGGAATTTTCAACGTCTTCGTACTTCTGGCCGGCGAACAGTATTTTACGGTAAATGGCGTCTTCGGGATTCAGGTAATGCATGTCGGAAGTGGCGCATACGGGCTTATCGTGCTTCTTGCCGAGCTCGTAAATCTTTTTGTTGAGCGCTTTTAAGTCATCGACGGAAGAAAATTTATCGCTGAATTTTTCGATCATGAAGTTATTGTTCTTGACCGGCTGAATTTCCAGATAGTCGTAGTAGCGGACGATCGACTCTATTTCTTCTTCGGTCTTGCCTTCTACTATGCCTCTTATCAATTCTCCGGCTTCGCAGGCGGTTCCGAGCAGCAGCCCTTCGCGGAGTTCGAGCAGTTTGGTCCGCGGAAGGCGTGGCTTTTTATAAAAATAATCGATGTGCGAAGCTGAAACGAGTTTGTAAAGGTTTTTTAGGCCGGTGTAATTTACGGCCAGAATGATTATGTGGTAAGGGGCGGGGGGCTTTACTTTGAGCTTGTCGCCCTTGGCGAGGCCGGCGTAGCTGTCGTCTATGAGATAGCCTTCCATTCCGAATATGGGTTTGATATTGTTGCTCTTGGCCGCGTCGTAAAAATCGGGAAAGCCCTGAACCACGCCGTGATCCGTCAGCGCGACCGCTTTATGCTTCCAGTAGGCCGCGAGCTTTACGAAATCCGATATTTCGGTCATGCCGTCCAGCGCGGACATTTTAGAATGCGCGTGCAGTTCGACTCTTTTGCGCTCGGACTTGTCTTCGCGTTTTTTCAGCTTGCCTTTATTTATGTCGTTTACCATCATTATCATGTCTTTGGCATATTCGTCGAACTTGATGCTTCCGAAAACGCGCACTACCATGCCTGATTTTAATTTCGGGTTCTTGCCGGCTTCTGAAAACAGCTTGCAGACTATGGTGTCGGTTAAATCGCACACGGAAAATGAAGTCATTACCTTGCCGGATTTTGTGATGCGGTCTTCGGCGCTGACCACTATGCCTTCTATGGTGACGTTTTTTTCCGCTTCGAACAGCGTGGATATTTTTGACGGAACCGCATTTTCTTTTATTTTTTTTCCGTGAATGACGCTGTCGTCCGCCGGAGCCGGCGGCGCGGATTTGTAACCGTTGCTTTCCGCGGCAGGAGTGCGGACGGCCGCGGGCGTCTGCGCCGCCCCGCCAGACGGAGCGTTAGCGAAGCCGTTCGCCGCCGGCGCGTAGGCGCGCTGAGCGCCGGAATTTGAATCGCCGGAATGGGCGGTCGGTGAAACCGTTTCCTGCCGGCCTGCCGCAAAGCCGTTTCCGCCGGAAGGAGGATCTACGGGGTCTTTGTATTCGAATCCGCCTATTTTATCCGTTTTATAAACGGATTTGTCTATGAAGACGCGGCATGTCAGATTATATTTATCCAGAAGGTATTTTTCTATGTTTTTATCTACAGCCCGGTCTTTTAAGGTGTAAAATCCAGTTTCATCGCCGATTTCGAGCCGTATGGACGAGTCGTTGAGCAGCGAAGGCGTTGAGATCGGCAGCCAGACCTGGCAGGAAGGGCTGAGTTTTATGATGTGAGCCGTAACGTCTTCCCAGAGCTTGCTTATAACTATGTCGGCGGTGACGGGCTTATCGAAAGTGATGTCGAAAATGACGGAGTCGAGCCCCGGCAGCATTTTTTTGAAATACGATTTTACGGGAAGGAAATCGCTGGAACAAGTTATTTCGGCCGAGCGAAGAGTGATGCTCATTTCACGGTATTCCGGACAGTATTCGATGCGTTGAAAATCGCAGCTCATAATGGCCGCTTTGCTTTCATCGGATATGGAGCAGCGGTTTATATGCTCGAGTATTTTATCTTTATTTTTAGGCGATATGAGTATTTTAGTCTTTTTTTGTTTCATAGGTTGCTTGTGAAGCGGGACGCTAATTTATACAGGTAGTTTTTTACCTTCATGCGGCGCGGGCTTATAATACGGCTGCGGAGGTAAAATATATGCGGTTATTATAGCCTCAAAAGTAAATTTTGTCAACAACTAATGAAGCTGAGGAAATATCTTTTTTTCATGTATAACGGCTGGTATGATTCTTTGAGGACCTTGAGCCCCGGCATGCCGGAGTCGTCAGACGTGTTTATGAATTCGCAGCTGGCGTTTTTTACGAGAAATTCACGGAATAAAAGCTGCGACAGTCCGAAAAAATTATTATCGACTTTTTCTATCAAAACCGTAAATGTTTCGGAGCTGGTCTGCTCGCCAATTATAAATCCTACTATGCCGGAATAAAGCTTTATGCACTCGCCTTTTATATCCAGGTTTCTGAAATTGCGAAGTATTCTGCGGCTTTGATACGACTCGAGGATATAGTTTTTTTCAAAGTTAACGGTGTTTATGTCGAAAAGCTCCGAAATCTGGATTCGTCTTTCAGGTTTATTTTCCACATACCAGCGCGACAGAAATTTTAAAATTTGGCCGATATTTTCTTCGCAGATGGGCTCTATCGTATAGTTGGGATAGCTTCTGACGAACTTATTTATATTTTCGCGTTTATTTTTATATTTTTTGCCCGAAAGATCTATGAGCTTCTGATGCTCGTAAATATAATCAGGAAGATCTTCGGCCGTTTCCACTTTATAGTTTTCGACGATCAAATTTTCAGCCCATTTGATTTTATTTTCGTCCATGCTGAGTATTTTAAATGAAAAACCGCCCGGGCGTTGGCCTGACTTTGACTCGCCGGCTTTTTTGCCGATGTCGCTCAATATTTTAGCGCATCCCGAAATCGCGGCCTGAAATTCTTCGATGTTCGAAGCGCCGAGCGGCGGATATAAAAAATCTATTTTTCCCCTGATGGCGCGTGCGATAAGCAGCGTTTCGCCGAATTGCCGGAAAAAAACAGTTCCCGAAGCCGACCAGGCGTAAAGCATCGAAAACGAATAATCTGAAAAGCTCGAATTTTCTTTTTGAAAATACCCTTTTATAACCGGCTTATCTTCAAGAGTTACCGGTTTGAATCCGTGATCTATCAGATTGCGCGTGATTAGTGAACTCATAATATACCGTTTTCCATTTTCTAGTGTAAGTTTTTAGCGAAACAATGCGCTTGTTATAAATCGTTTTTAAAGTACTTGAAAGCCGGGCTGTGATCGTGATAATAATCGGCTATGAGGCATTTTCTTTTATAGCCGAAGTTTTCATAAAGCTTTATGGCGCCGGCGTTGTCGGTTCTTACTTCAAGGTAGACGTTGACGCAGCCGCGGCCTTTTACGATGTTGTGAAATTCGCTCAGCAGGGCTTTGCCTACGCTCATTCCGCGGGCGCGTCCTGCTACGGCTATCGAATAAAGCCTGGCGGATAAATGCTGATTTCCGGGTTTGCCGGCCTTTCTTATGAAGCCCATGGCGTAGCCGGCGATATATTTTTGCGATCCTCGACCATCCATAATTTCGGCTTTTATAAACACAGCCTTTTCGTTTTTTAACGCATAAGTAAATTGCGATTTTGTAAACGAATCGCAGCCGAAAATATCGTTTTCTATTTCAATGATGTCATTCAAGTCGTTTTTTTCGACTCTGGAAATATATGCCGTTATTTTCATTTATTTTAAACGCTCCTGTTTTAAACCGTCATTTCTGACATTCCGTTTCACATTTGCCTCCGGTCGCAGGAACGGGGATATAAGGCCTTATCCTGAACTTCGCTTTTAGCTTATCGGCTATAGCCCTGCATTTTTCAATATCCACTCCGGGCATTTCGACTACCGTGAGATATACTTCTTCTATCTGTGAAACGCAGCTTGCGGCGAAATCCAGCATCGCTTCGTATGCGTTTTCGAAAGCGGGATTGCACAGCCTGTCGTACTCGGCTTTATTATGGGCGTTAAGGCTTATGGATATAGTGTTTAAAAATTTTGAAAGCCTTGGAACTATATCGCATTTATTTATTAAATTTCCGTGGCCGTTGGTGTTTAGCCTGAACTTTAAGCCGCGTCCGTTATATTTTTCGGCTATTTTTTCCATGAATTCGAGACGATAGGTGGATTCGCCCATGCCGCAGAAAACGATGGATTCGATTTGCGGCGTAAGCAGAGCGTCTATCTGGTCGCATGTTTCTTCAAGCTGCGGGTCCTGCGCGAGCGTCAGATCGTATCCCGCGACACCGCTGTCGAAAAATTTAATGCAAAAATCGCATACGTTAGAGCAGCGGACGGTAGTGTTGATATATATCGAATTTTTAATCACATAAGCGTAAACAGGTTTTTTATCTGATTTTATCGGCATTTCAAAACGCCTTTCTTTCTTTATTCTGATGATTGCAAATATTAAAATTTATGCTTTTTGTTCTTTAGCCGAGCCGTTTTCCGCGCCGCCGCCGTTTTGCGAAGACTTGTCGCCCGCCATGTAAAGGAGCGTAAGCGCCATGAGTCCGAAGCAGATCACCGCGACCATGTCGTTATAGTTTCCGTAAAGCGCTTCGAGATTGAATTTTGTATAAAAATCAAAATAGTTGGACAGAGAGACGCCTTCGTATTTAAAACCTTTAAGAAGCGCTATGGCGATGCCGGTGAGCGCGCCGCCGGCGATTAATCCGGAACTGTAAAGCACGCCGGGGCTGGTGTCGGATTCGGATTCTTTTATCTTGTAAATTTTAGAGGCGATAAGATTTATAAAACCTCCGACCATGATAGGAGTCGAGGCCGAAAGCGGGAGATAAGCCCCGACGGCGAACGGAAGCGCTTCGATGCCGCAGGCTTCCATTACCAGGCCCATAAAAAAGCCGACAAGTATAAGGTCCCACGGAAGAGTCTGATTGAGAACGCCGTCGATTATTATCGACATGAGCTGCGCTTTGGGAGCGGCGAGTTCTTTGGAGCCGATGCCGAGCGACTGGTGCAGCTGAAGCAGCGTCATGCCGATGGCTATGGAAGAAGTTATGACGCCTATTATAAGGCCCACCTGCTGCCATTTAGGAGTGGCCCCGACAAGATAGCCGGTTTTAAGGTCCTGCGAAGTGGCTCCGCCGTTGGCGGCCGCGATGCAGACTATGGCGCCGACGCAGAGCGCGACGCCGGCGTATTCGTTTCCGGTCCAGCCCACCGCCACGAATAAAAGGCAGGTAAGCATGAGCGTGGTTATGGTCATGCCTGAAATCGGGTTGGAAGAAGAGCCGATAAGCCCTACTATGCGTGAAGAAACCGTTACGAAAAAGAAGCCGAAGAAAACTATGAGAAAGGCCGTCGCGAATTTTGCCAGATGATCGCCCGGCATGAAAGGCATGAACGCCAGGACTACCACGAGCGCAAGCGAACCCAGTATGGTTATGTATAAAGGTATGTCGTTTTCCGTGCGGATTTTTTTGGCTGCTTCCACGGCCGAAAACATTTCCTTGAAACTCGCCACAAAAGACGTCCATATAGTGGGCAGAGTTTTTATCATGGTTACAAGGCCGCCGAATACTACCGCGCCGCCGCCGATGTAGCGTATATAATAATGCCAGATATCGTCCATGCTCATTTTAGAAATGGGTATGTCGGCGGGCGGAATTATCATCGTGACGTTTTCGCCGAATATCTTGATCAGGGGAGTTAAAACAAGCGCGGACAGGATACCGCCCGCGACCATTACGCCGGATATTCTGGGGCCGATTATATAGCCGACTCCGAGCAGCTCGGGAGTGACTTCGCCGGCGACGATGGCGCCTTTGAACCATTTTATGGCGTAAGCCGGAGTGTCTTTCCAGAGGTTGAATATGCTCATTAAAAATTTATACAGCGTCCCGATTCCGAGGCCGGTAAAAACCAGCTTGGCGAGATTGCCGCCTTTTTCGCCGGCGATCAAGACGTCGGCGCACGCGGTGCCTTCGGGATAGATGAGCGTTTTATGTTCTTTAACTATAAGATAGCGGCGCAGCGGTATCATGAAAAATACGCCGAGAATACCGCCTATGATAGCCAGCGTGAATATGGTTATGTAATCGAGGTCGAAACGGTCGGCGTGTTCGGGCATGAACTTCATCAAAGCGAGCGCCGGCACGGTGAAAACGACGCCGGCCGCTATAGATTCTCCGGCGGAGCCGAT
>JAKPTH010000647.1 GCA_029571125.1 bacterium | reverse complement strand
TTACCTGGCCTATAAAAGAATAACTGGTGGGAGTGTCCACGCAGGCGAGCCCGGTGACGCATACGGCCGACGTAGCTGTAAAAAGGGCGTCCACGAAGGTTATTTTAACTCCGGGCTGGGCGGAAAAGCCGCAGGTAAGTAAAAACGCGCCCGTAAAAATAACGCTCAAAAAACTTATCACGAGAATCTGCGACGGAGTAAGCTCGACGGCCGGCATTCTAAACCAGCCCCTGTTATATTCATTGTCCAACATATTTTTTACCGATATAACCTTTTTTTCTATAAACTATGTTTTAATAAATCAAATCAAAAACAACGGAACGAAAAAATTAAAATAAAAAAATTCAATTTAACTTAATTAAAAACGCCTTTTTTTAAAAAGCAATTGAACCGTGTTTCGGGTTTTTACGCCCGCCACACGATTCAATGCTTTTTTAGTTCTTATATTACTAAAACTTTAACATTTCAGTATTACTTCGAAGCTGATTTACTTTTTTTTTCAGCTTTAGGCGCTTCGCTTTCTTCGTTTTTAATTCTCGCGAGAGCGGCTGCAAGCCTTGCGACAGGAACGCGCTTTGGCGAGCAGGAAACGTAGTTCAGGCCGAGTTCGTAGCAGAATTCAACCGAATTGGGTTCTCCGCCGTGTTCGCCGCAAATTCCGAGCTGGATATTCGGGCGCGCCTGTTTGCCGAGGTCTACGGCCATTTTCATTAAGCGGCCTACGCCTTTTCTGTCGAGGACTTCGAAAGGATTGACGTTGAGTATCTTTTTATCGATGTAAGTGCCTATGAACTTACGTTCAGCGTCGTCGCGCGAGAAGCCGAGCGTGGTCTGGGTAAGGTCGTTCGTTCCGAACGAGAAGAATTCGGCTTCTTTGGCTATTTCGTCGGCGGTAGCGCATGCGCGGGGAAGCTCTACCATGGTGCCTACCATATAATGAACTTTTACGCCGGTCTTGTCCATGATTTCTTTAGCCACTCTGTGGGTGAGTTCTTTCAACGGAGTGAATTCGTTTACATGGCATACGACGGGGATCATTATTTCGGGTTTAACATGCACTTTTTCTTTTTCGAGCTGGCATGCCGCTTCGAATATGGCGCGGATCTGCATTTCAGCTATTTCGGGATAGGTGAGCGCCAGACGGCAGCCGCGGTGGCCGAGCATCGGGTTGATTTCGTGCAGGTTTTTAACGATATTGTAAAGGCGTATTTTTTCTTCGATGGACCTTAAATGCTCTTCGTTCATCGGAGTGCGGTTGAGTTCATCGAGGAGTTTTTCGCGCGAGGGAAGGAATTCGTGCAGAGGCGGATCCAGCAGACGAATGGTGACGGGAAGGTCGCGCATTTCTTTTAAGATTCCGTAGAAATCGTCGCGCTGCATTTTAAGGAGCTGGTCGAGCGCGCCGTTTAATTTAGCGTGAGCCTGTTTTCTGACGTTTTCGTCTTTATCGTAGTACTTTTCGGTAGCGAGGATCATTTCCTGAACTACGGGGATTCTTTCTTCAGCGAAGAACATGTGCTCGGTGCGGCAGAGGCCTATGCCCTGAGCGCCGAACTGACGTGCGATTTTAGCGTCTTTCGGCGTATCGGCGTTAGCCCATACTTCCATCGTACGGTATTTATCTACCCATTTCATAAGGGTATCGTAATATTTATTGTTTTCAGGAATGATGAGGGGAACTTTGCCGATAACGACTTCGCATTTGGAGCCGTCGACGGATATCCATTCGCCGGCTTTAACGGTTTTGCCGTGAACGGTCATTTTTTTCGATTTGAAATCGATTTCGATTTCTTTGCATCCGCAGACGCAGGCTTTACCCATCTGGCGGCCTACGACGATAGCGTGAGCGGTCGCGCCGCCGACGCAGGTTATAACGCCGCTTGAAACTGCCATGCCGTGGATGTCGTCCGGGCATGTTTCGTCGCGCACTAATATAACGGGAACGCCCTGTTTTTCGTGAACTTCGACCGCTTCGTCGGCGTCGAAAACTACAACGCCGGTGCCGGCGCCGGGAGTTCCGACTGTGCCCTTGGTGAGCACTTCGTATTTAGCTTTAGGATCGAACATCGGGTGTAAAAGCTGTTCGAGGAGCACGGGATCTACCATTTTTAAAGCCTGTTTTTCGTCGATGAGGCCTTCTTTTTCCATTTCGACGGCTATGCGCACTGCGGCCTGGCCGGTACGTTTGCCGTTTCTGGTCTGAAGCATGTAAAGCTTGCCTTCTTCAACGGTGAATTCGAAGTCCTGAACGTCTTTGAAGTTGGATTCGAGTATTTTTCTGACGTCGAGAAGTTCTTTATATGTTTTAGGAAGCTCTTTGCCCATATCGACGATCTTTTTGCCCGTACGGATACCCGCGACGACGTCTTCGCCCTGCGCATTCAAAAGGTATTCGCCGAAAAATTCGTTTTCGCCGGTCGACGGATTGCGCGTGAAAGCCACGCCGGTAGCGGAAGAGTCGCCCTTATTTCCGAAAACCATCGTCTGAACGTTAACTGCGGTGCCTATTTCGTCGGGTATTTTATACATTCTTCTGTAGGTGATGGCGCGGGGATTGTTCCAGGACTGGAAAACGGCATTGCGGGCGCCTCTGAGCTGTTCGAGAGGGTCCTGCGGGAAATCTTTGCCGGATTCTTT
>JAKPTH010000636.1 GCA_029571125.1 bacterium | reverse complement strand
CCGTCTGATAAAACGCCTGAAAGCCCTCCAAAATCAAGATAAAATAAGTCAATTAAATTTCAACAGAATTTAGTTGACTATTTTTTTTTTATGTTATATTATGGGAACTACCAAAATTTTATTAGTGAAAGGGGTAATTTACATGTCCAAAAAAAGCTCTGCCATTTTAATGTTAGTGGTAGCTTTAATTTTTTCGGCGTACGTTTCATTAGCACAGGCTTGCGATAAACCCATCGAAAACGATGGTAAATGCAAATGCTATCTGACTGTCAAAGTTCCCAAGCACAAAATGACCCTGGGTAAAGAACAGAATGCTAATGACCCCATATTATTCGTTAAAAACGAAACTCCCAAACCGGCCGTTATCGTTTTCACAAAAGGCTCCGAAGTAGTCCGCGAAATCTGCGTAAAACCTTGCGCTGAAGAAACGGTTGTCATGGAAGCCGGAAAAATGAAATATGAAATAAGCGGCTGCCCTGAAATAGGCGTTGTAAAAGGCTCTCACGCCTTCGTAAAAGGCAACAATTACAACTGGGTAATCAACGCTAAATTAGACGGCTACAACACCATCACCAAACAGATATGCGAATGCGAACCCGTTTGCAAGCACGTATGCAAAAAAATGGAAAAACCTGTTTGCCCGAAAGTCGAAAAACCCGTATGCGCTGAAAACTGCGTATGCGCAAAATGCAAACCCGCCTGCGAACCTGCGGTTAATTGCGTTCCCGTAATAAAAGTTAAACCCGTCGCCGCTCCTGCGATCAGCGCACCGGTTGAAGTAAAACCCGTAGTTTGCGAACCCGTTTGCAAACCTGTCTGCAAACCTGTTTGCAAGCCCGTATGCGGCATGAAACATCACAAATGCTTCTGCGGCGAATGCAAACCCATGATGGACTGCGCAAAACAGCCCAAAAAATTCTTCAACCACAAACCCTGCCTTATGAACCTCGATCCCGTTAAACCGGTAGAAGTTCCTAAAGTAGAAGAAAAACCCGCCGAAGTAAAACCCGTTGAAGTAAAAATAGAAAACGCTTACATCGAAATGATCAACGCGACCGACGAATGCGTTACCTATCTGGTCAGCGGCCCCGGCGTTTCCAAAAAAGTAGATCTCAAACCCTGCCAGAACGTGGCTTTAGAAGTTCTTCCCGGAAAATATGCTGTAGTAGCAAGCGTTAAAGGCGTTATGTCGCCCATGCAGACGCTCGTTTTAGCTGCCGGCCAGAAAGTCGAAGTTAAATACTAATTAGAGCGCGCAAAGCTTTATAAAAATTACCGCGGATAATATCGCCGCGCAAAGAGGCCGTCTTTAAAGGCGGCCTCTTTTGTTTTCATAAAATCCGGCAAAAAACCGTACTTTTATAAAAAACCTTTTCCTTGATTTACGATTATTAAAAATGTTATAATAAATTGTTTTTTATAATATGCACGGGGGATTAAATTGACTTTTAAAAATCTTATACTGTATTCTATTTTTTTCGTTTCGGGATTTTGCGGACTCTGCTACGAAATTCTCTGGTGCCGCGAATTCAACCTCATACTCGGCCACACTACCTACGCCACCGCCATGGTTTTAACGGCTTTCATGTCGGGACTCGCCGCTGGTTCTTATTTTTTCGGGCGGGCGGCCGACCGGGCCAGATCCAGCCTTGCGCTTTATGCCTACATCGAACTCGCCATCGCTTTTTACGCGGTCTTTTTTTATCGTCTCATAGAGGTTTATAAAAATTTTTATATATTCGTCCATCCTTATATTAGTCATCCCGCATCCGATCTCGCTTTCAAGCTTTTTTCGTCGTTCGCTCTTATAATAATTCCAACTACGCTTATGGGCGCGACGTTTCCGGTTATGGCCAAGATAATAATAGAAAATATGGAAGCCCGAGGCAGGCAGATCGGCCTGATATATTTTTTCAACAGCGCCGGCGGCGCCCTCGGCTGCTTTATATGCGGCTTTTACCTTTTATATAACTTCGGTTCGGAGTTCGGGCTTAATATAATTTGCGCGCTGAACATTCTATGCGGGGTTATGGCTCTCGCCGTCAAAAATTACTATTCGTCCGGCACTTTAACCGCCGCGGACGTCCAGCTTCCGACGCCGCCCGTTGAAGATGCGGGGCGGGCTAAAGTTCCGGATGCTATTCCCAAAAGCTTTAATTACATATTTATCTTCACTCTGCTTTCCGGATTCATTTCGATGCTTCTTGAAGTAAGCTGGACGCGATTTTTAATACTTATCATCGGCTCGTCCACCTACTCTTTTTCAATGATGCTCTCCGTTTTTATTTTTTTTCTGGCCGCCGGTTCGCTGGCGGTCTCTTATTACGTGGATAAAATCGGCGATCCAATGCTGGCATTCGGGCTCTGCGAATTTTTTATAGGGCTTTATATCCTCGCGACGCTTCCGTTTTACGAAAAGCTTCCCCTGCTTTTTATTAACCTGAATAACTCCATAGGAGTATCGTATTATATCTATATGTCTCTTAATTTAATCTTCTGCCTTATAGTCATGGCGGTGCCTGCGCTACTATTCGGCGCTTCATTTCCGCTGGCCGCAAAAAGCGTAGAAATGAATTATTCCAATAACGCATCTGAAATCGGAAAACTTTATTCATACAACACAATAGGATGCATTCTCGGCTCTTTTCTGGCGGGAATCGTAATCCTGCCGGCCGCCGGGTTTAAAAACTCGATTGAATTGGCGATTGCCATAGCGTTTTTTATATTCATATCGGCCGCATCCTTATCCCGCCGTATTCCTTCCGCCGTTCCGATAATCTCCCCGCGCAATGTGGATATCATGCGTGTCGTCGCGGTAATTTTAATAGCCGCGCTCTTTTTCCTGCCGGCATGGGACCATAAAGTTCTTAATATCGGAAGTTTTTACCGCACCCGCGGGCTTAACGACGCGGCGATCAATCAGCTGGTCAATTACAATAAAGTGCTATATTATAAAGAAAGCATTTCGGCCACGGTATATGTAATAGAAGACACCAGGAACGGCCTTAAATATTTAAAAATCAACGGCAAAACCGACGGCTCGACGATGCGTTACGATATGCTCACGCAGAGCTTTCTGGCGCTGCTCCCGCTGGCGAAAGTCAAGAGCGCCAAAAACATATTGATAATAGGCCTTGGAACTGGCGCCACGCTTGCGGCCGCATGCAAATTCCAGGAAGCCGAAAAAATCACCTGCGTCGAAATAATTCCTGAAGTCATAGAGGCGGCAAAACACTTCAACGAAAGTTACGACGCCTATAAAAACGACGCCAGGGTTTCCATCGTGGTAAACGACGCCCGCAGCTTTCTTCTCACGGCGCGCGACAGATTCGACGTGATAATTTCCGAACCGTCCAATCCCTGGATCAGCGGCATAAGTTCACTCTTTACCACCGATTTCTTCTCGCTTTGCCGTTCGAGGCTTTCGAAAGAAGGCGTTATGCTCGCCTGGATACAGGCTTACGAAAGCTCGCCGCCAGTTTTCAAACTTGCTTTAAGGACTTTTAGAAGCGTTTTCGACGACGCGTCATTATGGTTTAACGCTAATTACGACGTTTTTGCGCTCGGGTCGGCGGATGGCGTCTGCGGCTCGTCCGACGAGCCGTTTGCATATTATCAAAAGCTCCAATCGCTGCCTTCGCTTAAAGCTTTTCTGGACGCCAGCGGCATAAAGGACCCGTTAACATTTTCGGCCCTGCGCCTTATGACTTCGCCGCAGCTAAAAAAATATGTAGGAGACGGCATTTTAAATTCAGATAATTTTCAGATGATAGAATACGAAGCTCCCCTTAATCTTTACAGCGAGGAGCGCGTAACGCTTGACTACAGAACATATGCGGACAACCTCGGCGACTCCATCGAGCGCTTCCGCCTGCACACCGCCGAAATCTCCCTGAACGATATGCTACGCAATACGGCGCTATTTTTAGGCCATGACTTCGTCGAACCCAGGATAGTGATATCGATCGCCGACCTTCTGATATCCGGTAAAGCGGCCGATGAAAAAATATATCATTTAAAAGCCTTATCATGCGCGCGTATAAAATCTTTCGACAGCGCTATAGAAGCTATTACAAAAGCCATTGAAAAAAATCCCGGCGACGCCTTTTTTTTAAAGCTCAGGGCCGGATGGTCGCTGCTTCTTTCGTCTAACGACGTAAATAAAGGCGCATCCGCTCTTCTCGCGTCGGCGCGGGCCGACTATGAAAAAGCCGCGGCGATAAATCCTTCGGACGCCGAACCCTGGCGGGGGCTTATAACGGCCGCGCGAATCTCGCGCGACGGAAAATATATCGCTCAAACGGCTAAAAAGGCTTTTGAAAAGGATAGAGCCAACGGCCTGCCTATACTTGATTTCGCCGCCGAAAAACTCCTCGAATTCAACGAATATAGCGCCGCCGTAGAGCTTTATAATTTCGCTCTCGCCGGCTCGCCTTCGCCTTATGAAAAGGCCTTCATCCAGGCCAGAATAGAAGAATGCGCGTATTTAAAAAACGGCGAAAGCGCGCCCAGATAAAAAGAGCGCGCTCCGCCGTTTTCAGATTATATAATCAATTAAAAATTAGTCCACTTTAAGCCTGCATTTATAATCGAAAAGCTCGATGGCGTAATCGATAAGGTGCTCGACGATCTGCTTATAGCTCACTCCGGAAGCCTCGAACATTTTAGGGAACATCGAAATAGAGGTGAATCCGGGGATCGTGTTTATTTCGTTCACTAAAAACTCCCCGCTTTTTTCATCGAGAAACAGGTCCACGCGTGAAAAGCCTTTTGCGTCTACGGCGCGGTAAGCGGCTATCGCAAGGTCTTTGGCCTCGTCGAGCTTCTTTTTAGGCAGCTTCGCCGGTATATTGAATCTGGCCTTTCCGTTTTTATACTTGTCGTTATAATCATAAAAATCAGCCGCCGGCAGCACTTCTCCCGGCTCCGCAACCATCAGCTCGAAATTGCCCATAATAGCCACTTCGATTTCCCTTACTTTATGGCCCTGTTCGACGATCACTTTATAATCGTACTGAAGCGCTTTTTCGATTGCCGCTTCAAGGCCGGAAGCTTTATCAACTTTAGTGATGCCCACGGAAGAGCCCAGATTGGCCGGCTTCACAAAATAAGGCGGTTCGAGGGACTTTTTAACGGCGCCGAGAATTCCTTTCTTATCGTTTAAGTAATCGTGAGCCGTAAAATGGGCGAAATTGACGATTGGCAGCTCGTAAGCCATGAAAAGGTTTTTCATGGCGATCTTGTCCATGGCGCAGGCCGAGCCGAGGACTTCGGCTCCTACATAAGGAATTTCGGCCATTTCAAAAAGCGCCTGGGTTTTTCCGTCTTCGCCGAAGGGCCCGTGAAGCACAGGAAAAGCTATATCTATATGGAGCGCTTCGATGGCGCCTTCTTCTTTTTCGTCAATTATCCATAAATTATGGCTTACGTTGGGCTGTGAAATAAATACCGCGTGCACGCCTTTTTTTATTATTTCAGCCGGCTCCATCGAGCCTTTAAGATAAACGAAATTTCCCTGCTTTGTGATGCCGACAGGAATTATATTATATTTTTTCGTATCTATGGCCGCTATTATACTTTTAGCCGATATTAGCGACACTTCGTGCTCGGATGAGCGTCCTCCGAAAAACACTCCTATATTGATTTTTTCCTTACCGGCGGGCTTGTGGCCGGAGCATGCGCAGCCTGCGCCGCACGAATCGTGCGCCGCTTTCTTAACTTTGCTTTTGTCCTGGCTTTTAACTTTGCTTTTCGCCGTTTCCGAAGGTTTTTTAACTTTTTTTGATGTAACTGCCATAGATATTCTCCCGTTCTTAATTTTATTTGCCGCAAGGCACACTTCTATGTTACTTATCGTAATAAAACTGTTTTTTTTTATATGTTTTATATTTTCCTGCGTCCGCCCTTATAACGGCCTAAAATAAAAAGAAGCCGTCCTGAATTATTTTCAGGACAGCTTCTTATATATTTTTTTATCTTTTTTATTTATTAAGCCGTTTCAGTATTATGAAAGGGCCTCGACGGCCGCCGCGACGTTTTCGTAAGCTTCTACGATATTATCTACTTTGGTGGTTTTTAAAACTTTTTTAACGAAGTCTTTAACCAGGCAAAGGCAGATATCGCCCGAGTACTTTCTGAATTTGATAAGCGCAGCAAGTATGACTCCCAGGCCTACCGACGATATCACGTTGGTTTTATCGAGATTTAAAATAACCTTTATTTTATTAGACTGAAAAAGCTTATCAAGGGCGTCTTTTAATTTCATTGAATCTTCGGCGAAAATATCGCCCTCAACATTTAATATGGTTATGTTATTTATGGTTTCGAGTTTTATTTCCATTAAAAGAAACCCTCCGTTAATTAATATAAAGATCTCAGGCAGGGCGGATTATTTTACGATATCCATAACGAGATCTACCAGTACTTTCGTAACGATAGGCTCGGTTTTGCCTTCGATAACCTGATTGGTGACCGAACCGAAAGTGCCCGTTACGGCGTTTTTAACGATTTTGCCTTCTTTGAAAGCGAAGAAGATCTGGCCGGTGGCGTTAACGTCTAACTGTGAAACTACGCCGCCTTTGGAAGCTTCGGAAACGACTTTCGATTTGATGACAACGCAGTCCATGCCCTGGACTTTTTCGAATTTGTCAACGGTATAGGTCATTTTTAAAGTGGTGGGTATCTGATCTGTAGCGGGAAGAACGGTTTCCCAGCTTTTGCCTACGTCTACGGGTTCAGCGGGGAAAGCGAGCTGCATCTGCTGCATGGACATTTCGGATTTTAAGCCCTGGGCCGATATGATTTTTCCCGAAGGTTCCATATGGAGCGTGAAAACCTGTTCAGCCTGTTTGTTGATAGCCGCGTCAGCGGGAGTGCCGTTAACTATCGTTTTAACGTTTTCGATAGCGGTAAGTATATACATAACGTTCTTTTCGTCTCTGTCGATAACTCTCTGAACAAGATTCATTTCGGTGTCGGTGTCCATTTTTTCAACTTTGCCGAGCGCGCCGATGGAGGTCGTTGTTTTCATTTTCATTCTGTATTTAGTGGTATCGCCTTTTTTAAGGTCGTACTGTAATTTAACGCCGGCCGCAAAAGCGTCACCAGTCAATGAAAGAACGAACGTTAAAATTAAACCTGCAACTAATAACCTTTTAAACATATGAATAAACTCCTCCTTCAGAGTCGTATAAATTTGACACATTAATATGATACCTTAACGAAGGCTAAATGTCAACGCTTTTTTTGACGCCGCTTTCGTTTTTTTACTTTTGTTTTTGCCTGGCTTTTTTAATTTTCCTCCTCGCTTTCCTCGGTCAATTTCAAAAATACTTCCTCGAGGTTTTTTCCAAGAACATCCGTTTGTCCCATATTATCGGTATATTTTTTTATTTTGTCGACTTCGTCGAGCGCGATGATCTTACCGTGAAATATTATGGCGATCTTCGAGCAGACTTCCTCGGCCACCGCCAGCGTATGAGTGGATAAAAAAATCGTGCCGCCGCCTTCCGATATCTCGCGAAAGATCTGCTTTACGACTTTGACGTTTTTAGGGTCGAGGCCTATCATGGGTTCGTCCACTATAAGCAGTTCGGGCTTGTGTATTAGCGCCGAAGTGAAAACCAGTTTCTGGCGCATGCCGTGAGAATACGTTTCGATAAGCGAGTCGGCGTCCCTGAATATATTGAACCGCTTCAAGTATTGCGATGCTATCTTCCGGGTCTCTTCCCAATCCCTTTCGAATATGTCGGAGACGAACTTTAAAAATTCCCAGCCCGTCAATTTTTCATATACGTTAGGCGTATCGGGTATGTAGCCCATTGTCCTTCGGGCGTTTTTGAAGTTCGACTCGCTGGCCAGAAGGTCCTGCCCGTTCATTATGATTTCGCCGGAAGTAGGCTTTAATAGCCCGGTAAGCATTTTTATAGTGGTGGTTTTGCCGGCGCCGTTAGGGCCTAAAAAGCCGAAAATTTCGCCGCGTTCTATATTGAACGAAACGCCGTCCACGGCGGTAAAATCCCCGTACTTTTTAACCAGATTTTTCACTTCAAGCATTTAAACCTTAATCTCCTCGTAATAATTTACCATCTTATCGGCCGCAAGACGCTTCGGCATTACATAGCCAACGAAACTGAAAGCTATAAGAAACGAAGTCGCCAAAAAAAGCATTAAATATTCCCAGACATTAAACGCCGAAAAGCTGAAATTGTACCTTGAAAAAAATTCGAAATACATTATTACCGCTTCGAAAGCGAGCAGCACTCCGGCGTATGCCGCGCATATTATCATCGCCACGAAACCGCCGAAGCTCGCGGGGATTTCCGAAACCGAGGCGTCGAGAACCGGAAAAATTATTCCTATATAAAGATTAAAATGGCATATAAAATAAGTCAAAATGACCGTGTCGAAATAAGAAAGCAGCAGAAGCGAAGTTTTTATCGACATAAAATAATTTGAAAGCGCGCAAAGGATGAGCGCGAAGCTCATCATGGGAATCAGGCTGGTGTAAAATTTCAAGCTGAGATATTTTTTAAGATCGACAGGCGAAGTTTTAACAATATAAAAAGCCCGGCCTTCAAGGGAAAACACAGGAAAGACGAATCTTATGGCGTAAGACGTCACTATAAGAGAAATTACGCCTATATTGGCGAAGCCGAACATATCCACTATATCCGCCGGAAGCGTTTTTGTGGCGACCGGCATCAGCGTTATATTATAAAGATAAAAAGCGGTCACCACTATC
Organism: bacterium; assembly: GCA_029571125.1. Taxonomy (GTDB): domain Bacteria; phylum Muiribacteriota; class UBA9980; order UBA9980; family UBA9980; genus UBA9980. The sequence continues at coordinate 17,933 of JAKPTH010000636.1, read as the reverse complement.
ATCATGAAAACCTGGACCACGAGCGTCTGCGTCCTCAAAAAAGTCTTGACGTCCTTATCGAGTATGGAGGCGAGTCCGCGCGGAAGGATATTTAAAAAGTAACGGTAGATATAATTTAAGAGGTTTACAAGCGGGTCGAATATGAAGCTAAAAACCTTCGATTCTATTCCGTTCCTGCTTTCCTGTTCCTGCTGGTATTTAAGATAGCTTTCATGATACGTAAAACGGGCCATTGCAAAACATATCGCCATGCACAAGAAAGCCGATGCGTAAGCCGCCGCCAGATTGATATAAAAAAAACGGCCGTATCCGCCGTTAAATATCGATTCTATAACGAAGCTCATCCACGAAGACGGGAAATTTTCGAATTTAGGCGCGCTGGAAGAAAGCAGATAGTTGGCGAATATTTCGAGTTTCTCAAGAGACAGGAGTTTTTCGGGCTCCAGCGCGCGCAGCATCACTATCAAAAAAGCGAAAAAGAATATCAGCAGATAATAAATAACTTTTCGCGCCTGATTTACCGGAAACATCCTGGATATCAGCAGCGAAACAAAACATCCGATAGCGGCAGGCATTATGTAAAAAAACGGCGTCGCTAAAGCCAGCGACTTTAAAAAAGAAATAAACGAAGCTGTCTGATAGGAATTATTGAACGCCAGCAGAAGCGTCACGAAAATGATATAAGCGCTGGTGACCGAAAAGAAAGATGTTTCCATGAACTTGGCCGCGAATATCTGCGTGTGCGAAACCGGCATCGAAAACAAAAGCTTCAGGTCGCGCGATGTGAATAAAGTGGACATGGACGATATCATAGAGCTCAATATCAGCATGCAAAAAAAAGAAAAACACGCCATATTCAAAAGATACCCCTTCAAGGGCGCCGCCAGAAGCGGAAGCGAATCGATCTTCTGCAGAGTCTTATGCGCGCCGTAATAAGAGCCGCCTATGACGGCCGCGGCCGTGAGCAAAATCATCGCCAGCGAAAAAGACGATATGGCCTTATAATAGTTCTTATAAGACCATATTTTAGGGTTTATGATATTAATTATTTTACTTATCGCCATTATTTATCGCCATTCACGCGCCGCTTAAGAACCCGGCCGGCCTCTAAAGGTTAAAAAGTCGGAAACTTAACTGGATTCTTGGCCATGATTTTATCCAGAGCCGCGCTGGCCATCGTTCTGACCGATTTATGCTGGTCCATCTGGGACATTTTCAGAGGTATTACCGCGCGGATATCGCCGATTTCGCCGAGAGCGATAGCGGCCTTTTCGCGCACGGTCCTGTTTTTATCGCGCAGCAGCAAGACGACCGGTTCGACGGCGAGCCTGGATTGCATCTGGCCGAGTATTTCGGCGGCGTTTTCGCGCATGAAGCTGTTGTGATCGGAAAGAGCCGCTATTAAGGGCTTTTCAGCCGAATGATATTTCAATTTAGAAAGCACGACGGTCGCCTGCTGGCGTATATTTTCATCGGCGTGTTTCAGGGCTTCTATCATATGAGGAACCGATCTGTCGCCTAAATTTTTAATGCTTTCGAACGCCTTGATCCGGACTAACGAATTTGCGTCGGTGAGCATATTGAGAAGCGGAACCACCGCGGCGAGAGAGCCTATTTTTCCCAGGGCTTCGACGGCCTGGCGGCGGACGTTTTCGGACTGATCCGAAAGCGATTCTATGAGCGATTCGCCGGCGCGCTGGTCTTTAATATTGCCAAGGGTGAATATAGCGGCTTCCCTGACTTTTTCGGAAGCGTCTTTGAGCAGCCTTAAAAGATTCATGGGCACGCGGTTGTCTTTAAGTTTGCCCAGGGCGTTTATCGCGCTGATTCTTACGGCCTCGGAAGAATCTTTAAGCGCCTGCGTAAGCGGCTCGAGCGAGCGCGTGGAGTTTAGCCCGCCCATTATTTTCACAGCTATTTCGCGCACGGAGTCGGACTGATCGCGAAGCATTTTAGCGAGCGGATCGACGATGGATTCGCCGCCGATTCTGCCCATGGCTTCAATGACCGTTTTTCTGACGTCTTCGCTGGCGTCGTTGATCTGAGTTATAAGAACGTTAATGGACTTGGCTTCGCCGATCACGCCAAGAGTGTATGCCGCCGCCTGTTTTATATAAGCCGAAGGCTCGGTAATAAGCCTTTGAAGGTTTGTGAGCAGGCGGTCGTCGGAAACTCGTTTGAGCGAGAACGCAACCGTTTTGTAGCTTACCGGCGATTTTTCGTCTTTGAGTATATCCAGCAGGTTGGTTACCGATTTTGGTATGCCTATGAGGCCGAGCGCATAAACAATATATTGCTTTGTTTGCAAATCCGCGGATTTGTAGGCCGCCATAAGAGCGTTTACAGTGTTTTCGTCGCCTATGACGCCCAAAAGTTCACAGCAGTTCTTTGCGATGGCCGGGAAAATTTCAAATATGAGCTGGTTGCGCGGCTTGTCCATATCGAGCTTTTTGATATCGCGCTCGCTCAAAGTATTTATAATTATCGAAACCAGGTGGCTCGCGGCGCGCTTATCTTTATAAACGTATAAAGTTCTCGCGATAGCGAAACGGTTCCATGAAAGGGCTTCTTTTAAAATGATATCCTCTTCGCAAAGCTTGAGTATATGTTCGTCTATAGCCGCCAGTGCGTCCATTACGACGCCGGCCATATCTTTAGATGAATGGTCGACGAGGCTTATAAGCGGCATTATGGCGCGGCTGTTTCCGATTTTACCGAGTATCCTGACTACTTTGTGCTGGATAACCGCATTGTCTTTTTCACGCGCGTCGTCGAAGATATCGAGTATCTTCAAAAGATCGGCAACGGCCATGTCGCCGATTTCTATCAATGCCCAGAGGGCTTTTTCGGATACGTTTTCGGCGGGGTCTCCCAGGCAGCTTATAAGCGGGCCTATTGACTGCGGGTCGTTGAGACGGCCGAGAGCTTCTATGGCGCCTATTTTAACTTTTTCATTGGGATCGCTCAAAACCTTTATAAGCGGTTCCACGGACGCGGCCGATTTAATCTTGCCTATCGCCCACACGGCTTTTTCACGGACGTCTTCGTTTTTATCGAGAAGCATTTTAACCAGGATGGGAATGCAAGCTTCATCGGCGATTTCGCCAAGCGCGGCGGCCGTTTTAAGTCTTATATCGTCGTCCGGATGCTGCGCGGAAGAATTGAGATATTCTATCGCCAGCGGGCTTTTTATCTTTCCGAGAGCTTCTATGGCTGAGCCTTTTATTTCGGGATTCTGGTGAGAAAGCAATACGCAGAGCTTATCTACGGCCTTCGAAGAGCCTATTTCGCCGAGCGAAAAGGCCGCTATTTTCTGCAGGCTCTCATATTCCGAATCCAGCTGTTCTATAAGCGCCGACACGACGCTGTCGGAATGCATTTTTGAAAGCGCCATGCACGCCGAGACCCGTATGTTAATTTCGGGGTCTTTAAGCATTTCGATCAGATAATCGAGTGTAGAGTCGTTTTCGAGACGGCCGAGAGCTTCCGTGGCGGCGAGTCTCACCTGGGCCGAAAGGTCGCGCAGGGAGCCTATGAGATTTTCGGTAGCCACCGAATCTCCTATTTCGCCGAGGCTTTTGGCGGCTATATATCTTATGTCTTCGGAATCGTTATTTAAAAGCTTGCTGATCGGATTTACGACCTTGCTGCCGCCGATCTTGCCGAGCGCCTCGCAAGAGCAGTAAACGAGATCTTCGTCCTTGTTTTTAAGAAGTTTTATAAGCACTTCGGAAGCCTGATCCGAACGGATATTTCCAAGGCATTTAACTATGTTGTAGCAGATGTCTATATCGTCGGTTTCCGTGGTGAGCGCCCTTAAAAGAGGCTCGACGGCTAGAGGGCTCTTGATTTTTCCGAGGGCGTCGATTACGGTTTCCTTGAGATCTTTGTCGTTTTGTGAAAGAAGTTCCACGAGCGGAGTAACCGCTTTTTCATCAGCCATATCGCCGAGGCGTTCTACTATTTCATGCTTTTCTTCCTGGCTCTGGGCCGCGGCGAGGGATTGAATCAGCTCTTCGACGCTGACCCTCTTTTCTTCTTTTAGTTTTTGTTCGGCCGTAATTGACTGGACCTGAATTTCTTCGGCCTGCGGCTGAGCTTTTTCTTCTTCGGCTTCGGGTTCTTCTTCAGAAAGCATATCTATAAGCGCCATCTTGCCGCCTTTGGCCTGTTTGGGCGGCTGCACGGCCGCCTGCTGCGGCTGCTGAGCAGGCTGCTGAAGCGAAACGGAACCGGTCGAAGGCGTTTCATCAAGAGTTTTCATTCCGGCCGCGGGTACGTCAAGAGTGAACCCAGACGCAGCTTGTTGTGAAACGGGCTGCTGGGGCTGAGTTTGAAGTACGGGAGGCTGCACAGGCTGCTGTTTTGCCTGCGGTTCGGAAACTGGAGGCGCGGAAATATCCAGGTTAAAATCGAAGGCGGCAGGCTTTTCGGCCTGTTTTGCCTGCGTTTTTTGAGGTTCGGCTTTTTTAGGTTCGGCCGAAACAATCAGGTCGTCGAGCGAGCTGTCCAGCTCGGTAACGTCGCCAAACTGAAAATCCGGGTTTTTCGAAGCGGACGCCGCGGCGGCAGGCTGCGTTTTAGCCGCCGACACGGGTTCGGGAGCGGTAGTGGCGTTTCCGAGCAGATCGTTTAACGAAAGGCTCGCTCCCGCAGAACCCGTTTGGGCGCTGGAAGCGGGCTTTTTTGTTTCGGGAGCCGGCGCAGTCAGATCCAGACCGCCGCCGAATATATCGGTAACGTCGCGTATTTCAGAAAGTATTTTCGGAGCTTCCTTTTTGACTTCCTTGGGCTTTTCGCTCTGTTCGATCAGTTCGGAAAGCAGGTCGTCGGAAGGCGCTTCTATATCGAGGTTGAGGTCTTTTAAAGGATCGCGATCGGCTTGCGTCTCCTTGGCTTTAGCGGCGGGAGGTTTAGATGACGCGGAAGGCGGCCCTACTATTTCATCCAGGTTGAATTCTTCTTCTTTTTTGGCCGGAGCGGGAGTTTTTTTATCGGGCATTTTAGCCGTAACGTTTACCTGCGGCGGAAGCAGCTCGTCCATATTTATATCGTCGAGCCCGTCGAGGGAAATTTCGCTTCCCCTGGCGGGAGGTTTAACTTTGGACGCTGAAGGCCTGGTTTCGGCCTTAGGCGGCTGAGGCGCTTCGCTCAATAAAAGATCGCCGAGGTCGAGCCCCATGTCGTCATCGGCCGGCGCCGATTTAGCGGCGGGTTTCGTTTCAGTTTTCGCCGCAGGTTTGGCTTCGGGTTTCACTTCGGCCTTTGCAGCCGGCTTGGCGGCCGGTTTTGCCGAATCTATAAGAAGGCCGGCGAAAGGATCGTCTTCGGCTCCTGCGCCGCCTCCGCCGAGTATATCGGCGAGGTCGAGGTCCATATCGTCCGCCGGTTTTTTAGCGGCGGGTTTGGTTTCAGTTTTAGGTTCCGGTTTGGCGGCCGGTTTGGCTTCAGGTTTTTTGGCAGAGGCATCGTCCAGAAGCAGATCGCCGAGGTCAAGGCCCATATCGTCATCGGCTGCGGATGATTTGGCTGCGGGTTTAGTTTCAGTCTTGGCCGAAGGCTTAGTTTCGGGTTTGGCGGCCGGTTTGGCTTCGGGTTTTTTGGCCGAAGCGTCGTCCAGAAGTAGATCGCCGAGATCCAGGCCAAGATCGTCATCGGCCGCGGCGGATTTGGCCGCGGGTTTAACTTCGGGTTTCGCCGCGGGTTTAGTTTCCTGTTTTGCCGCAGGCTTAGCCGCGGGTTTGGCGGCGCCGCCCATAAGTTCGGCCAGAACGTCGTCGTCGCCGGCCATGTCTATGCTGCTTTCGTTCATATCCAGCTTGAGGTCTTTGCCCAGGTCGGAAAAAATATCTTCTTCTTCTTTTTTGGCCGCTGGCGCTTTTGCTGCAGGTTTCGCTTCAGGCTTAGCTGCAGGCTTCGCCGAAAGGCCGGCCAGCGGATCGGAAGAATCGAGGCCGAGAAGGTCGAGATCGAGATCTACTTCGTTGTCGGCCAGCGCGGGTTTTTCTTTTTTAACCGCCGGTTTTTCATGCGAACTGGCTTTCTTGTCTTTTTCTTTCTGCTTGTTCGCCATTATGTTATCTATGTCTTCGGCCGCCATAATTTCGAGGCCGTCGAATTCGCCCAGATCGAAAGATTCTTCTTTTTTGGCCGCTGGCGCGGGAGATTTTGCGGCCGGCTTGGTTTCGGCTTTTTTAGGCTCTGCTGCGCCACCGCCGAGTTCGAGATCGAGATCGGCGAAAATGTCATCGTTCGGCTTTTTGGCCGCCGGTTTTGCCGCCGGCTTTTTGGCGTCCGTCATGGTGCCGAGTTCCGCGAAAATATCGTCGTTGTCCGCCGGTTTTGCTTTGGAGTCCTTTGCTTTTGAGCCGGAAAGGTCCTCGAATATATCCTGGTTTCCCGCGGCGGCCTTACCCTTCGACTTGGCGTCGGAAGAAATGCCGAGCTCTTTAAATATCTGATCGTCATCCATGTTAAGGTCGAGATCGATATCTTTTGAAGCGCCTTTCGCGGCGGGTTTTTTAGCGCCGCCTGAAGCCGACGGTTCGTCGGTTTTAAGCTGGTCTAAAAGGCTGTCCAGGTCGAGATCCCCGCCCGAAGCGGCCGCCTTTGCCTTAGCTTTTAAAGGCGCGCTGCATTCGGAGCATATTTCGGCCTTATCGTCGTTAGCGACGCCACACGTCTTACAGAGTATCATTTTTCCTCCCTCACACACCTAGCGGAAAAAATATAATTTAAAATAAAAATTTCACATAACGAAAAATATGAATCTGTTATGCAGATTCTTCCTCATAGAATTTATTATCGATCAAATTACACAAATCATTAATTATTTTTTCCTCGTCTTCGAGCGAATCGCCGCGGGCGGTAATTACTATAGATTCTCCGATTCCCGCGCAAAGCATCATCACTCCGAGAATACTTTTTCCGTTTACTTCGATGTCGCCCTTTCTTACGGATATACTGCACTTCGACTTATTGGCCTGTTCGACGAATAAGGTTGCCGGACGAGCGTGCATACCGGAAGTATTTTTTATTTCACATTCCCGCTCGATCATTTTTATACTTACCTACCCTCTTAGCCATATATAATTATAGCTTTTTTTTTATTTTTATAATAATAGCAAAAAAAAATTAAAGAGGCCGGCTGAATTTAAATTCCGGCAAGCCCCTTTTCGTTGAGAACCAGATATATTGCACCCATGGATCCAGCGTCGTTGCCGAGATTGCTTACGACTATCTCCAGGTCGCGCAGGGAAACTTTGGGAGCTTTTTTAAATACCGTTTCGATAACGGGCTTGACCAGAGCTTCGCTGGCGGCCGAAAGCCCTCCCGATAAAATAATTTTATTCGGATTGAATATGTAAATCAGGTTGATAAGCCCTATCGCGGTAAACTCTATCTGCTGGTTGACCGCGCTTTTTGCGATAGGGTCCCCTCTTCTGGCCGCCTCGAATATCAGTTCGCAATTAAGCTTGCTCAGATCGTTCGAGCAAAGCTCGAATATGATAGACGGAATTTTAGAGCGCTGATTTTTATTGATGGAAAGAAAATTTAAAACACGCGCCACAAGGGCGGAAGCCGAACCGTATTTTTCCCAGCAGCCGTAGTTTGAGCATCCGCATTGAGTTCCGTTAAAATCGATCGTCATATGGCCTATTTCAGCTGCGTTATTATTTACGCCGCGCAGCAGTTTTCCGTTTACGACTATGCCGCCGCCTATACCGGTCCCCAGTGTGACGCAGACGAAATCTTTGACCCCGCGCCCCGCCCCGAGCCAATATTCTCCAAGGGCCGCAAGGTTGGCGTCGTTGTCTATGTAAACGGATAGTCCGGCCGTTTCTTCCAGTTTTCCTTTTACGTCGACATCGTTCCATTTAAGGTTGGGGGCGAATATGACTTTTCTAAAATCGGCGTCGACCGTGCCTGGACAACCTATGCCGCAGCCGATGACATCTTCGCGAGCATGGCCGTTGGATTTAATCAATTCATCGATTTTTTTCGCTATATCGCTTAAAATAACGTCCGCCCCGTGAGACACTCTGGTAGGAATTTTATCGCGCATAATTATTTCGCCGTTGGAGCGGGCATAAGCGAATTTAACGAAGGTGCCGCCTAAATCTATTCCAATAACGAATTTTCCGCCCGGACCGTTTTCGTTCATAAAAACATCCTGTTTATTTACTTAAAATAAATTATATAAGACCTATTAAATTAAGCATTATGATAACAAAATTTAACGAACTTTGCAAGCACAAAATAATTTTATCGCTAGCGCCGACGCGCCTGGTCACTTCATTGACCGCAAGGCTGGAAAGCTGTTTATAGCTGTTTTCCGGCAGTTCCAGAAGGCGCTTTATTTCGCCGGCCAGTTCGTCGGAATTTTTCACCAGGATACCGGCGCCCGATTCAAGAAATCCGGCCGACATTTCTTTAAAATTGTGAGTATGCGGCCCGAATATGACGGGTTTTTCAAAAACCGCCGCTTCCAGAAGATTGTGTCCGCCGGTATCCACGAGTGAACCGCCGATAAAAACGGCTTTAGCCATGGCATAGGTTTTCACCAGTTCTCCGACCGTATCCAGAACCATAACATCGCCGGCCGGTTTTGACCCGGACTTTATTAAATCGCTTCTTTTTTCGTATAAGACGCCTATTTTATCCAGATATTGGTAAAGCATGGCTATTTTATCGAATTTGCGTGGCGCTATAATCATTTTAAGTTCCGGATGCGTTTTTTTTACGGCAGTGTATGAATCCACGACTATCCGGTCTTCATTGGGATGAACCGAACCGGCCACAAAAATCAAGTCGTTTTCGGCATAGCCGAACTTTTCGTAAATCGCCTTTCTGTCCGCTGACATATAAGCGGTTATTTCGTCATATTTTATATTTCCGGCCACGCTGACGCGTTCAGGCGCCGCGCCGGCGAGTATTATCCTTTCGGCGTCAAGCCGGGACTGCATCAGGCAGCGGGTTATAAGAGCGAAAACCGGCTTGAATATAAAAGAATATTTCAAATAGCTCGCGTACGAACGGTCGGAAATTCTACCGTTGATAATAAAGGACGGTATATTCTTTTTTTGCAATATATTTAAAAAGTTAGGCCAAACTTCGGTTTCCGTGAGCACTACGGCCTTTACGTTAAAACGCGCCATGAAACGATATATCGAAAAGTGAAAATCCATAGGAAAATACATCACGGCGTCGGCGCTTTTACATTTCTCGCAAGCCACGGCGAAGCCGGTTTCTGTAGAAACCGTGAACAGCAGTTTATAATCAGGAAAAGCCGTTTTTAATTTTTTTTGAAATTCTATAGTAGCTAGGGTTTCTCCGACGGAAACCGCGTGGAGCCATATTGTTTTATCGCCGGACGCAATCCCCGGCGAGGCGTCTATAATAATTCCGAGACGCCTCATAAGGCTTTTGCGGTATTTTCCCGTTTTAAAAATCCTGTACGCAATAAAAGGCGAGCAAAGCGCGGCAATACAGAGCGCTGAATACAAAATTAAATTATAGACTAAAATACTTAAAATCCTCAAAGCGATTGTCCGTTCTATTCAAGACTATATAAAAAGCATAAAGACCTGCCTTGAATACAGGCAGGCCTTTAGCGCAAATTTTATTATTTTTTAACCGGAATAGTCAGAGTTTCGGTTTTAAAAGTTTTCGAGTCGTTAAATTCGATAGTAATGGGGCTGAATTTTATCACGCAGTAGTTAGGATCGTCCGGGCCTTTAAAGTAGTTAGCTATTCCGGGGCTCCAGAAAGCTTTTTTAGTTTTCGCATCGGTGCAAATCGTAGCGGCCGCCGAAACAGTAATATAATCTGACATTTTAGCGTGGTCTTTTAGTATGGAAATGCTGACGTGTTTATTTGACTTTATATGGGCCACCTTTTTAGAATTGACATAAGTGGCCGAAGCGAGTTCGAGGCCGTCGTTTCTCATTGACATGATGCGGACGTAAGGCTTTTTGTCGGTACCGACGGTAGCCACGGCCGCCAGCATTGAACCGCCTTTTATTACGGCGATTATGCGGTCTTTAAGAGAAACGGATTTTTTAGCGGCGGGTGCCTTTTTAGCCACAGGAGCTGTTTTCTTAACAACCGGTGCTTTTTTAGCCACAGGAGCTGTTTTTTTCACTGCGGTTTTTTTGGCGGGTGCCGAAGATTTTTTCACTGCGGTTTTTTTAGCGGGCGCAGCGGGTTTTTTGGCCGCCGGCGTTTTTTTTGAATCGTTCGCCTGTTTTTTCATTATTGCCTCCATATATTTTAGGGTTGGATAATATTTTATCACAAACGCGGTTCAAATACAAAATATTTTTAGCCGCAAACATTCGTTTTTTTTATTCAGGGGCGAGCAGATCCGGAAAAATTTCCAAGCCCGCGCCGCGCCCCGCTAATAGCTCACCCAGCCGCCGTTTGCGCCGTCCGCGTCGCTGGCCGTCGGATCATACATTTCATCGCCGTAGCACTGCGTCATCTTATGCGCAAGTTTTAAAAATTCGTCCCATCTGAACTCCGAAAATTTAATCGTATTATAGCATGTATTAAAATGATAGGTAGGAAAATAAATCGCCATTCCGGAAGCGTTTTGCGTGGCGGTTCCCGATACGGCGTTTTCGAATACTACCTTCTGATAAGCCATCAGCACAAGTCTTGCGCGTTCGATTATTTTTTCATTTTTCGAATTTTCGATAATGCGTTTCATGAGATGTCCGATATCCACCGAAGTGCGGTCGTAGAATTTCTGCGCGCCGTTCAGCGCAGCTTTCACAACGGCAATTTCGGCGCTGTCGGCGGCGGCTTCAATATAAGCTTCGGCGAATAAATCCACGGCTTCGGCCAGTTCGCCCACGCGCGAGCAATCCACCGAAGACATCGCAGTGCTGTTTTTAAGATCGTTTTTATAGCTTTCGCAGAAAGCCTGAGGAATCATCGAAGCGAATTCCTTTGGGTTTATTTGGGGATTTTTCATCAGGGGCGCTAAAATCATTTCATAAGGCCAGCCGGGGCCGGGAATATTTTCTTCGGAAGCCACCGTGAAATTAACGAAATCCTTTATTTCGTAATTCACTTCGAGCATCTGCATCAGGCATGCGTCGGTACCGAATATATCCAGGCGTTTTCCGAGGATCGTGCAAATCATCTGCATTGCCGAACCGAGTTCCTTATTTGAAAGGTTGTGGCCGGATTGATCGTCATAAGAAATACCTCGGAAATCGGCCGATTTTTTCTTTTTCTTCCAGCCGTATCCGTGATTTTGGATGATGAGCATATATTTTCCGGCCGGATAATTTTCATGCGCCCATTTAACGAATTTAACGAGCTCTTTCATATCGCCCATATCGACTTCACCGAGTTCTTCGAGTTTTTTACAGCTGAAGCCCCAGTCGTCCGGCGCGCCTCCGTTGGAGCGTTCGGTTACGCAATAGCGTCTGGCGGGCTTATCCAGACGGTCTATTTCGACCACCACGTTAACGCTTTCTGAAATCCCGGCGCGTTGCATTTCAATAACGTCGTTGACAAGATCTGCGTCGAGGTTGTTATCGGCGTTCGAATACACCATTATGGTCCACTTTTTAGAGGAGTTTTCCGGCGAGCGCGCATAGGTTAGCGAAACGTTGGATAAAAAAAGAGCTGTCAGCAATAAAATACTTAATTTTTTAATCATAATGATCTGCCTTTCCATTATTTTTTTATATTATAACCGCAACGAGTAAGTTTTGTCAAACTATAAGACGGCTTCTTTTCATTTTGAGCATTTAGTATGGGCAGGGCGTCCATGCCCCGACCTCTCGCCCGTCCATGGCTTCGGATCAGCATCTTGCCCGGCAGACATGGATGCCTTAGGGCCGCCGAAGTCATGGAAGGCAAGGAGGCGGCCCTCAAAAATTTTGTCTGGCCCCTGCTACACGCTTAAAAACAACTTAAAACAATGGTTTTTAATCCGAAAGCGTTTTTTTAGGCTGATTTACCAAAACACCTACCACGAATCCCTTATGCTGATTAACTAATAAGCCATTATTGCAGCGCAGACGCGCGCGTAAGCGCGCGTCTGCAAAAAAAAAGAAATAGAAAAAAATAGAAAGTTGAGCGAAAAAGAAGTTTGAGGCAATTGCCGAAAAGAGCATAATTAAATTAAAGCGCAGGCGGAAAAGGCGGCAATCCACAGAAATAAAGCGTCAGGCTATTCAGGGGTTGAAAGGGATTTTAAGGGAAGGGAGGGGCCGTGGCCCATCGCCTTCCCTTATCAAAAAAATATTTAATTAAATTTTGCGCGCCTTATTTTTCGGCGCCATTTTAGCGTAAATCATTTTTGGCATAAATCATTGACTTTGCCTTAATTTTATGATACTTTTTCTTTAAAGTATTTTAAAAATGGAAGTTAAATGACAGACGATAAAAGCGAAAAAACGTCGCAATTAAGCGCCGCGGAGAATTTTGAGTCCAAACCGCTATCCGGATATCTTTTATGGTCCGTATTCATAACGGGCGCGGGCGTCATGTCGGCCGAAATGGCCGCTCCACGGCTTCTGGCGCCGTCATTCGGCGCGAGCCAGCTAATATGGACTAATATAATAGGTACCATTCTTACCGCTTTAACTCTGGGGGCTTTCGCAGGCGGAAAGCTGGCCGACCGCTGGCCGTCGGAACGGGCTTATGCTTCGGTTCTCATAATTTCGGGCGTTTCGCTCGCCGCCGTACCGTTTATATCCAGGCCATTTTTAGCATGGGCGTCTTCCGCTCTTTTTGAAATGAAGATAGGCCTTTTTCTGATATCTCTTTTTTCCGTTAGCGTATTTTTTGCGCCGCCGGTTTTCCTGCTCGGAATGCTCGGCCCCTGGGCCATAAAAATAGCGGGATCGGCAAGAAGCGATCTCGGAAGCGTCGCGGGCGTTATAGCGGCATTTTCAGCCGCAGGCAGCATCGCCGGCACTTTTCTGACTTCCCTGTTTTTTTTGCCCGTATTCGGCACGCGCGCCACAATGCTTTTTACGGCCGCTTTAATCGCTTCCACCGGAGCCTGGAAGCTGCTTGCCTATAAAGGCTATTTTAAATCGTCCGCCGGCGAAGAAGAAAAAAGGCCGGCTATCTTGTTATCGCTGCTTATTATTTTGCTGGGTTCGATTTGCGCGGCGCCGCTTTGTTTAAAAGGCGCCCTTGGGCCGGTTAAAAATACGCCGGGCCAGCTTTACGAAACCGAAAGCGCCTACCAGTATGTAGAAGTCGTTAAAAGCTCTTCCGGAAGAAAATTTTTATTATTAAACGAAGGCGTCAGCTGTCATTCAATACTTCCGGCGAAAGGCTTTTTGACCGGCGGATGCTGGGATTATATCTGCGCGCTTCCTATGCTTGCCGCCGCCGAACGCAAACCGCTTCGCGTTCTGATACTCGGCCTTGCCGCCGGCACTATAGCCCGTGAAATAGACCATTTTTACGGCAATTCCAGAGGCGTCGAGATCGAAGGAGTAGAAATAGACCCGGCGGTAATCGAGGCCGGCAAGCTTTTTTTCGGCCTGGAAAAAATTCCTTCGCTAACCGTCCGGGCCGCGGACGCGCGTTTTTTTTTGAAAACCGCGCTTAAAGAATACGACCTGATTATCGCCGACGCTTTTCTGCAGCCCTACATACCTTTTCACATGATAACCCGAGAATTTTACGCTGAATGTCTGCAACGCCTTTCACCGGACGGCATTTTCGCCATAAATCTCGGCGCAAAGCGGGGCGATTCAGAGCTGAGCGACGCATTCGCCGCCACGCTGAATTCGGTTTTTCCGCACGTCCATTGTATAATCGTTAATAACGAAGGAACGCCTTTTGATAATCATATTTTCACAGGCGCCAGGCTCGACGTTTCGCCGGCTGGCCTTAAAAATCCGCCCAAAGGCCTCGAGCGTGTCGCTGAAAACCTCGCGGCTTCATGGCGTGAATTGCCGCAAAACACAAAAGGCTTTGTTTTTACCGATGATCGTTCGCCTATCGAGATGCTTACGGAGCGGCTGATCATTAAAAGCGCTTTCGAGCGTTGATATAGTTTCAAAACAGCCTGAAAACAGGCATAAATATACGCTTCAAGAACGAAAAAAGGGGGAATGAAATGGGAAACAAGTTCAGATGCCTTGTTATAACGCTTATTCTATTTCAGTTTTTAGCTTCGGATTATTCCGCGGCGCGCGGTGAAACCGTCGCGGTTGACGCCGACTGCTATTTCTACGGCGTGAAATATCTGCAAAAAATAGCCGGAGCGAGTTCCGACCCGTTTTTAAAAGCCATGGAATCTATCGTTCCCGACGCGGTAAACGCGCTTGCTGTCTTAAAAAACGCCGAAAACTGCGTAAAAGACGGAGAGCTCAAAGGCGCGCTTAAAGCGTTTTGCGTTTCTTTTAAAATCCGCGAATCGGAGCCGTGGGGGATAAATTTTTATATAACTTTCGACTGCGCGGCGGGCGAGGCGGCGAATATGCTTTCAAGGCTCGCGGGCGCGGGGCCGGCCGGCAACAAATACTCTCTTTCCGGCGGTTTTTACGGACTGGCGGTAAATCCGCAATGCGCCTTTATAACCAACGACGAAAAAATCGAAACTTCAGATGCGGCCGCCAGAGCCGATGCCGTTATAGTCGAACTTTCCTCGGGCGCCGGCATCGAAGAAAAAACCGTAATATATAAAACGAAGTTCGTTTCGGACAAAATAACGGCTTACATAAAGCAGAGCATGTTGTCATTGCTCGACAAAGTTTATGAAAAAACCGTAAAGTTTGAACTGGATGTCATAGACGAAGATAACGGCAGGTTCAGCGTTCATTTCCCCGACGAAGAGTCGCTCGCCTCGAACTATGAAGTGCTCGTGGGTTATAAGGACATTTTCACCGCGATGGCCGCCGCCAATTCGGAATTTGAAAAATTCAACCAGACCAGGCGAAACGCGAGATTCAGCGCTGAATTTTCAGGCGACATGAGCATGTTTTTCAAGGAAATGTCGGAGCTTTCAAGAAAAATAACTCATAAAGTCGAAGGTAAAAAGTTGATTTTCGAGCTTCCGATGCTTAAAAAGTATTCCGAACTGAATTCGAAAATGATGAATCTCGAAAAAAAAGTTCAGACGAAGCAAGCCGAAAACCCCCGGAAAAAATGCAATTCAAATATGAAAACGCTCGAAGGAGCGGTAGAGCTGTTCAACATGGAAAATCCGAAAATCGAAAAACCCGTCACTATCGAAGCGCTTACGGGCGGAGGTTATTTGCACAAAGCGCCTCAGTGCCCCGAGGGCGGTTCTTACGGTATCGAATGTAAAATCAACAATAATATTCTGGAATCTTTCAAAATCAAATGCGGCAAACACGGCAATCTCGATGAAATGATGTGATAAATATGATAAAAAATATATATTCAAAGTTTATAATTGTCATTCTCGCGGCGCTTTCAATAGCGGCGCTTCCTTTATACGGCGGCGCGGCCGAAAAACCCGGAACTAAAATCAAAGTTTATGAATCGGCTTTAAAGATTAGCGGCTGCTTTGACACCGAAGAGATAAACAGCGCCGTAAAGTATTTGAGTGAAACGGATGAAGCAGCGCTGAAAGTTATCGAAGAGAAAATCGCCGGCGGGTCTGCATATGAAGTGATTTTGTCCCTCGGAAACGGCCTTCAGGAAATGTTCAAGCCTTTAACCGCGGCCGAATGCGATTTCCTGGTTAAAAATTTCAATTTTTCGGGTCTGAGGCAGTCAACAAAACTTATAGCGGCGGCGGCGAAGTTTCTTTCGTACAGGGGAAAAACGGCGACGGCCGGCAGGGCGCTTTTGGCCGCGTGCATGATGAGCATACATTATGAATCGGCGGCGGCGGCTGGCGCAAATAAATTGGAATCGAGCTCGCTTATAACAAAAATGGTATCCGTCGCCTGCCAGAAAATATGCCTTGAAGCCCTTATAATAAACGTCCTTGAAGGCGAACCCGGCGGAAATTATTTTTCTAATTTTTACAAAACGCTCGATTATATAAGCAAATCACAATTCTCAGTGAATAAAACGCTCGAAAACGAGCGTGCCGGCATCGAAAAAGTAATAAGGATCTACGCTTCCATGGACGCCGAAAAAGTAAAAGAGCTCAAAGACGGCGCGATTTATCCTCCGGAAGTTTATTCTATTCTGGCGGCCGAAATCAAAAAATCGCCGTTCGCATTAAAGGTGGCTAAATTATATACCGACGAGGCCATAGCTCAGGTTTCCGAAGTTTTTTCGAAATACGGCAAAGCCGCAAAGCTTCCTTTCAAAGAAGCTTTTAAAGCCCTTGAAGAGGCCGATAAAAAACTTACTTCCGGCGGCTATAATAATTTTTTCACGATGGTAAGCATTCCGAATTTCAACCGCGCCAATACGATGATAATACGCAACTCGGCTTTTTTAGCGATGGCTCAAACCGCGGCGCTTTTGAAGCTTTATAAAAACGCGAACAAAAAATTTCCCGACGCATTAAGCGACTGCGCGGCGGAGCCTGCGGGCCTTAAAATTCCGAAAGACCCTTTCACGCAGGAAAATTTTAAATATGTAAAGCTTGCGACCGGGGGATTCATTTTGGTTTCCGCCGGAGCCGACATGCGATTCGGCGCAAAATACGAGGGAAGATTCGATTCGAAAGAGTTTCGGCTCGGATCTTCCGACGATATAGTCATGACCGAAAATTCGATAACCTCGAAATGAATATTACTTGCCGGCGATCCCCTGTCTGGCGTATTCATAAGCAATGATGCCGGCCGTAACCGATACGTTAAGCGAATCGAAATCGGCCTGCATCGGTATTTTTACCAGTCCGTCTATCTTCGACTGGCTCTTGCCGGAAAGGCCCTCGCCTTCGTTACTAAGTATTATCGCATAGCGGCCTTTTTTAAGGTCGTAGTCGAAGACGTTCTTTTCCGCGTTCATTTCGCATCCCAGCACTTTAAAACCAGCATTTCTGAGCGAGGATATGGCGTCGAATATGCCTTCGGACATGATCAATTTAGAATGAAAAACCGCTCCGGCCGAAGTTTTAGCGACGGTGGCGTTGATCTTGGCGGACCGTTTTTCAAAAATCACGCATCCGGAAACGCCGAGCGAAAAAGACGAGCGAAGTATCGCGCCCAGATTGTGAGGATCGTGAATGCAGTCGAGAATAAATAAAAAAACGTCCTCGCGCTTTTCGATTTCTTTGAGGTAGCTCTGGATGCCGGATATTTTAATCCCGCCGAAGGACGCCGCTATTCCCTGATGATCAGGACTCGCGCACATTTTAGTGAGCTGCTCGCGCGTTACGTAGTTATATTTTATGAGTTTTTTCAGTTCGCGCATTTTCGTCAGGACTTCTCTGAAAAACGGCTTTTTAGCCGGAGAATTTTCCATATAAAACTCGCCGATTTCATAGGAGCTTTTCAGAAGTTCCATTACCGCGTTTTTTCCAAAAATATATTCCAAAATTTTTATATTCCTTTCGCGCCGGATATCGGCTTAACAATAACGGTGTATAAGGTTACTTTTTTTCGATGTGAAACTTTGTGCCTTCTTTCGTGTCCTCTAAAATCACTCCGAGCGATTTTATTTCGTTGCGAACGTAATCGGCCATCTTATAATTTTTTTCGCCCTTGAGCTCGGAGCGTATCTTGATAAGCACCTTTATGAGGTCTTCGGCAAGGCCTTCGGCTGCGGCGGTTTTATTTTCCGCGAGGATATAATCTTCGTCCGCGATGGCGAGAAGATCTATATACTTCATAAAAAGAGAATAAACATAGGCCGCGGATACGGATTTTTCGCTCATTTCGGCTGCGAACAGCGAATTGAAAATCGAAATATACTGAAACATTGCGCCTATGGCTCCAGCCGAATTGAAATCGTTTTCCATAAACTCGTTAAATTTGGCTTCGAAATTATCGGCTTCCGAAAGCACGGCGGAGTTGACG
>JAKPTH010000630.1 GCA_029571125.1 bacterium | reverse complement strand
GCCGTGGAGGTCAAAAATCACGAGCGGGCCCTTATAGGAACGCTTAACGATAACTCGATCGGCAAGATAATCAGTTATAACGCCGGCGGCGCAAGCACGGATTCGGAAAGCGGCGCGCTCGTGAATTCGGCCGTTTCGGATAAAAGCGATTGCTACATTTATATCGAAGCTGAAATCGACTGAACCGCGGCCATAAGCGGCTTTTTATTCCGAATCGGCGCGGAGCATTTTTTAAGGTATATATTTGCATTATTCAGTTGCTAATAACGCGCGACTATGATATAATAAACAGTAACTTTATTTAAGGGTCCGGTTTGATATGCAATCTGACGAACAACAAAATAAAAAAATAGAAGAAGTTGCGGATAAGTACAGATCGAGCGCTCAGGAGGCCGTTTTAATAGCGGCGCGCTTTCTCATCGTTTTCTGCATAATTTTTTTTATGGCCGTGACTTTCGTTCACGGGCGCAGCTATTTCGTCAAAAGCGCTTATAAGGTCGCAAAGACCGTCAGCAAAGTCGTTCCGATAATCCCAATAAAAGATAAATACACGTTTTTGCTCCTGGGCACCGATATGCTCATAGACGTAAACCGCACGGACTCTATTATAATGGTGTTTTTATCGGTTCCCGACCTTAGAATCGACCTGCTGTCGATCCCGCGCGACCTGCGAGTCAAAACCGAAGAGCACGGATTCCAGAAAATCAATGCCGTATACACTTTCGAATATATCAAAACCAAAAGCGATACCGAATCCATTAAAAAGATCGGCCAGAAAGTTTCACAGATCACAGGCGCTTCAATCGATTACTTCGTTAAAGTCGATCTGAGCGGCTTTGAAAAAATAGTCGACCTGTTCGGCGGCGTCGAAATCGACGTCGAAAAGAATATGACCTACGACGACAATAAGCAGAACCTTCATATCAGGCTAAAAAAAGGCCGCCAGGTGCTCAACGGCAAGCAGGCACTGCAGTATTGCCGCTTCCGCCACGACCGCCTCGGCGATATCGGCAGAATGCGCCGCCAGCAGACGTTTATAAAGGCCATGGTGGCCAAGGCAAAAGAAGGAAAAACCCTCATACGCCTTCCTGATATAATATCGGGCGCCATGCGCTTCGTTTCGACCGACATAGACATTAAAATGCTGCTGGCGCTTATCGGCGCGTTTCCCGAGCCTTCGAAAATAACGGTGCACTCGCAGGCGGTTCCCGGCGATTATGAATATATTGAAAATATATGTTATTTCAAAGCGATAGACGACAAGATGAAGAAACTGGTCGGCGACATCCAGAGCGGCGAAATAATCAAAATAGAAGAGGAAAAGCGGAAGGCGGAGCTCGAAAAAGCCGCCGGAGCCGAGAAAAAAGAAGTTAAAAAAAATAATTAATAGAAGAAAGGGTAATAAAATTGTCTTTGCATAAAAACGATCACTTCGAAATCCTGAAAAAAGATAATAAAGGCCTCGGCGCCCGCGCCGGAGTTTTAAAGACATGGCGCGGCGATATCAAAACGCCGGTATTTATGCCTGTCGGCACTTGCGCCACCGTAAAAGCCCAGACTACGCGAGATTTAAAACAGGCAGCGGCGCAGATAATACTGGCCAACACATATCATTTGTACATAAGGCCCGGCCACGAGCTTATAAGAGAAGCCGGCGGCCTGCACGAGTTCATGAAATGGGACCGTCCCATCCTTACCGATTCGGGCGGCTATCAGGTTTTTTCGCTTTCAGGCACGCGCAAGATCACGGATGAAAAGGTCGTCTTTAAATCCTTGAAAGACGGCGCTAAAATGGAATTTTCGCCTGAAAAGGTAATACGCATACAGCAGGCGTTCGGCTCCACCATTATGATGGTATTGGACGAATGCGTTAAATACCCCGAAACCGAAAAGAAAGCGGAAATAGCCGTAGAAAGAACTTTCCGCTGGGCGAAAAGGAGCTACGCCGAATACCTCAAAATAATGGAAGAGACCGGCGGGGCGCATAAAGACATGGTGTTCGGAATAGTTCA
>JAKPTH010000610.1 GCA_029571125.1 bacterium | reverse complement strand
ACGATAGTTTCTACCGAAGGCGACGTAATAATATCAGGACGGCAGGTGGAGGCTTCGCTCAACGCTCCGGGCGGCGCAATAAAAAAATCCGGAATCGATTATTTTCAAGTCTTCGGAAATCTGACCATGAACATACTCGATTTCGACCCGGCTTCAAACGATAATATTTTCAAGGTATCTTCAACTCCGTCGGGCCTGGAAACGGTTCTCGGCGCCTCCGGCGGCGAAAAATCTTTCGTAAGAATGTCAGTGCTCTACGATCCGGCGCTGGACGTATGCGACAGCGAAAATTATTTCGCTCACTATGGCTATACCATGTCCAGAGCTCTTACTTACTGGAGTTCAGCCAATGAATAAAAAATCCGCTTCCGCATTGCGCGCAAAATTTAATATCGGATTTTCTTTTATCGAAGTTATGATCGCGGTGATAGTGCTCGCTCTCGGCCTCATACCGGTTTTCTCGCTTTTTACGAGCACTTCTCGCGGCGCCTCTTCGACTATAGAAGAGCTTGGAGCGACTAATTACGCCAATGAAATAATTGACAATCTTTCGGCATATAAATACGGCGAACTGCCAGAAATTCACCAAAAAACCGATTTCGACTCGCTAAAACAGGACCCGTTTTTTTCAAGGATGCGCGTAAGCCCTCTTAAGCCTGGTTTTAAAAGATTTTTAAAAATATATCCGCGAAGCGCAAATTTTAAAATACCAGCCGGAGCAGGCGAAGAGTTTAAAAAACAGATCGAAAAAATTTGCATGTTTAAGGTTATCGAAGCGACCGTAGAATACTCGGTCAAACTCGAAAAAGGGAATTTAAACAAGGAATATAAAATGATAGCGTTGACAGGAAGTGATGAACTTGACAACTTTGAATAAAAAACGCCCCGGTTTCACGCTGGTCGAAATCCTTATAAGCGCTTCCATAGCGCTTGCCCTATTCGGTTCTGCTTACGCTTTTCTAACGCGAGGATTTTTCGCAAGCGAAAAAAATCTTAAAAATCTTTCGGCGATACAGGAAATGTCTCTGATAATATACAGCATGCGGCTTGACTTAAAGTCTTTCCATGAAACGCAAGGTGAACAAGCCACATATATAAATTTTGAACCGGCGGTTAAAACCCTTAGCTTTAACGTCGTTAAAAATATATCGTCGGAAGGCGAAAAGGAATACTGCAAAATATCATACAGGCTCACCGGCGAAGGCGCACTGATAAAGACCGCGGAATGGGAGGAAAACAAAACCGGCAAAAAAAAACACACGCAGCTGGCTTCGAATAACTCAATCAAAGAATTTTTCATAAAACTTTACGACGACGCGGGCAATGAAATAATAAACAGGAAAGGTCCGTATAAAAAACCGGCATTTCTGGAATTAAAAGCAGTTCACCGCACGAACGAAAGAATCGAAGCGGGCGTCGTGCTGCGTTCTTTTTATTCGCATGAAAACCCGAAAGCAGGCGTCAATTTCTGGCTGTCGGGGTTCGAGTTAAATTCCGCCGGACCGAAGGCGCCTGGCCCTCCCGCCGATTCCGCAAGCAACAATGCCGTGGAAGCGGACGCTCAAAGGCCGCCGGAGATTTCCGAATCCGCTCCGGACGGCTCCGGAAAAGGTGAAATCGCCACAGTAAATAACATGATGGGATTATCGAATGAAATTAATTCAAATCCTCTGCAGACAAAAACTATAAACGAAAACGCAGGCAAAAACTCCGAAGGCGTTAGAGTTATAGACGTGAGCACTCCCGAATACAGGTCCAATTATAATTACGTAAGGGACCTTTATAAAACCATTCTTGAAAGAGATCTGCATCCCAACGACGGTGATTTATCGATAATAGGCGTGCCCTATTGGGTCGCAAGGATATACGCCGGACATTCCCGCCAGAACGTAAAAAACGATATTCTCGCTTCTCCGGAATATTTCATCCTTACCACTTTTAAAAAGTACCGCAACCGGCCGCACACGGGCATCGAAGGAAGCGTTTTCATGAACCGGCTTCAGGCGGGGGAAAGCCGGGAAGTCATCGAAGCGGAAATTAAAAAATCGACTCTTAACAAGGTACAGTGACATAATAACTCGCGCAAAGCACTATAAGGCAGGCTCAAAGCTCTACAGTAAAAATCAAAATACGATCCGGCAATCTAAAATAAAAAAATTCAGGAGGAAGTAATGTCCACTAAAATCAAATTCTATTCAACCATTTCGTTTATAGCATCGACGATCCTATTATTAGCATGCTTTACGGCGCTTGTAAGCTCCGCCGCCGAGGCGGCCACGCCAGCGGCCGAACCGGTTGCCTCTGTCAGCCGTATGAGCGGAGACTTTGAATACAAACCTTCCTCGGCCGAAACTTTCACTTCGATCAAAAAAGAAAAAGCCTCCGAGTTAAAGCTTTACAATCTCGACGCAATAAAAACTGCGGAAAAAATTTCCGGAACGATAGAAACCAATTACGGCGCAAAAATAAGCGTTGAAGAGAAAACCGAAATAGAAGTAGGAATTTTCAGCGTAAGGATAAAAAACGGCGATATGTGGATAAATTTCAAATATCAAAATAAAGACGGAAAAGGCGGGCAATTCAAAGTCCTCACTCCGGCGGGCACGATCGGCATTAAAGGCACTATTTTTAAAACCTCGGTAGACGACCGTGGCGGTAACGTTAAAGTAACGGTAACCGAAGGCGCCGTGTCGTTTACCAATAACGCGGGCGAAAGCACAAGCATCAGCGCCGGATGCAATCTGACGATTTCATCGGCTGACGGAAAATTCGGCGAAATTCTAAAAAACGATTCTAAAGACTCTCAAAAGACCGAAAACGAAAAAACGAACGAAAAGCCGATCAACAAAGAAAACGATCCCGAAAAAATTGAAAAAGGTCAAAAACAAAATGAAAAACCTCTTGAAATAAACGAAAACAAGGACATCAACACCGAGGCCAATCCGTTTGAATGATATGAGCTTATATCGATAAACTGCTTATAGAAAATTGTTTCAGTGACAATCGTACTAAAAAAGGGCCGCCCAAAAGTAATTTGAGCGGCCCTTTTTATTCTTCGGCGAAATTCGCCGGTTATATAAAGTTACTATTCTCTTGTGCGGTTGAGGATTTTATCCACGCGCGGCGCTCTTATGCGGTGCGCGGTGGGCATTCCGGAACCCAGAAGCGGGCGGGCGTACATTCTGAACGCGTCCGAAATGTTGGTGCCGTCGGCGTTCATGAATTCGGCCGGCATGTGCCTTGTTTTAGCGGCTATTTCTTCGAGCTTTACCAGCTTATAATCCACGGAATACTGTCCGGTGCGCTGTATGGTTATGGAGCCGTCCAGATTGTGCCATATAGCGAATTGGGCCGCTTTTTCGCCGACCTCGCGCGCTTCGTGCTGGTCTACGTCGCTGACGCAGCCTACGAACGAGCGCTGAAGATAGCCGAAAGTGTCCGAACGGACGCGCTTGATTTTGAGCCTGTTTTTAACCAGATTGCACAATTCGTCTCCCAGCGCGCCGGTGCCGGAAAGCTGTATATTGCCGTGAGCGTCTTTTTCGTTTATTTCGCCGGCGAGCTTTTGAAGGATCGGCACTCCCTTTTCGTCCTGTATGCCTTCGGACACGGCTATAACGCAGCGGCCGTATTGCTTATAGACGCGGTCTACGTCGAGCAGGAACTTTTCGGTATCGAAAGGATTTTCAGGTATATAAATCAGGTGCGGACCGTCGTCGGGATATTTTTTGGCCAGGCCCGCCGCGGCGGTTAAAAATCCTGCATGACGGCCCATCACGACGCCCACGTACACTCCGGGAAGCGCGCGGTTATCAAGGTTGATGCCTATAAAAGCGCTCGCCACGAAGCGGGCGGCCGAGCCGAAGCCCGGGGTATGGTCGTTTAAAACGAGGTCGTTGTCTATGGTCTTAGGGATATGGATGGCGCGGAATTCGTAATTGGTTTTCTGCGCTTCCTCATTGACGATTCTGACGGTGTCCGACGAATCGTTGCCGCCTATATAAAAGAAGTAGCGAACGTCATGCGCCTTCAGGACTTCGAATATTTCGCGGCAGTATTTAACGTCGGGTTTGTCGCGAGTCGAAAGCATCGCGGAAGAGGGCGTATCGGCAACCTGTTCGAGGTTGTGGGTCGTTTCCTGAGTCAAGTCGAGAAAATCTTCGTTGATTATTCCGCGCACGCCGTTTATAGCGCCATATACGGAAGTGATCTGCGAAAACTTTCGCGATTCTAAAACTACGCCTACAAGGCTTTGATTTATTACCGCGGTAGGGCCGCCGCCCTGCGCCACCATAACTTTCCCAATCAGTTTAGCCGTCATATAATCCTCCGAAAAATCATTTGAATTTGAACTGCATGTAATTTTATAACGTAATAATTTTAGCAAAAATACCATAAAAAGTAAATATCAGTTTAATTATTTGTGTTTTTTTATATTCAAAAAAAAAGTTTGATATTTACGCAAAAATATGTTAGCATACTCTTGCTTTTTGAAATCATGCCGATATTTAATTCGGGAATTTAAATCCGCGTTAAATTGCTTCGCGTCCTTGTTTAACTTACATACTGCGGAAATTTTTATTAGAAGTGGTGTTCTTAATTGTTAATCGACATTTTTTACCTGGTTTTACTGTTATTCGTAATTCCCTTAATGGCTAGTTTTTTCATTAATTTCAGCGTATTCAAGGTCATCGATCTTTTTTATTCCCGCAAGAGCGTGAATAACTAACTTTTTTTAACGCCAGTAAAAAATCATAATAAAATTCCATTTAAAACGTGACAACTAAAAAAAAGAATAAATAAGTAAAATAATGCTTGTTTATATCTTTTTTTTATGTTATAATTTCAAAAATTTTTGAAAATTTAAAGGAACATGAAAATTATTGAAAAACGTTTGGAATTTTATCCAGAAGACAACAACTTAATATCGCTTTTCTCCAACGAACTCAAGATATCTCCGATTTTATCGAAGCTGCTCATCAACCGCGGCATCGTGACTCTTGATAAAGCCAACCTCTTTCTTAACTGCAAATTGACCGACGTGTACGATCCTTTCCTGATGAAGGACATGCACAAGGCCTGCGAACGCATTCAGCTCGCAGTCTCCAGAAAAGAAAAAATACGAATATTCGGCGATTACGACGTGGACGGAATAACATCGACGGCCGTGCTTTATTCCATATTAAAAAAATTGAATGTAGATGTCAGCTACTTCATTCCCAATCGTATCGAGGGCGGCTACGGCCTCAACGAAACCGACATCCTCAACGCCAAAAACGACGGCATTTCGCTTATAATTTCAGTCGATTGCGGCATTTCGAACCACATAGAAATCGAATACGCCAACAAGCTCGGCATGCAGGCCATAATCACCGACCATCACGAAGTGCCGCAGAAGCTGCCTGACGCGTTCGCCATCTTAAACCCCAAACAGGGCGACTGCCCTTATCCTTTCAAGATGCTCGCCGGCGTAGGCGTCGCCTATAAACTCGCGTGCGCGCTCGAAAAGCATTACGGCGATCTCGGGGCCGACTCCCTTTTAGACCTCGTAGCGCTCGGCACGGTGGCCGATATCGCTCCTCTGGTCGACGAAAACCGAATCCTCACCAAATACGGCATCGATATGTTCAAAACCACTAAAAACGTCGGCATCATAGCGTTGCTGGATTCGCTGAACCTTCGAAACACGCAGATAAACACCACCCATATCGGTTATATCATAGCGCCGCGCATAAACGCCGCCGGACGCATAAGCGATCCGAACGTAGCCATAAAGATGTTTCTCACCTCGAGCTACGAAGAGGCCAACCACTATGTAAAAGTGCTCAACGGCGACAACCTCAAGCGCCAGTCGCTCGAAAACGACATTTTAACCGACGTGGAAGAGCAGCTGGCGCCGGGCCATCACGACAACGTCATCATGCTGGCGTCGGATAAATGGCACGTGGGAGTAATCGGCATAGTGGCCTCGAAAATAAAGGAAAAATATTACAAACCGACCATTCTAATTTCCATAGAAGACGAAACCAATTGCGTGGGCTCGGCACGCTCGATCAATTCTTTTTCGATAGTCGACGCGCTTACCGAATGTTCCGACATACTCAAACGCTTCGGCGGCCATAAGCTGGCGGCTGGTTTTTCGATCGAATTCCCTAAAATAGATATTTTCAGAAAAAAAATAAATCATCTGGCTTCAGAACACATTAAACCGGACGATCTTATCCCCACGCTGAAAGTGGATTCCGAAATCAAGCTAAAACAGATAAACAACGATCTTATAAACGAAATCGCTCTGCTGAAACCTTTCGGCCAGCAGAACCCCAAGCCGCTTTTCTACGCCGAAAACGTATTCATAACCGACCATAAAAAAATCGGCAATAATTCCTCTTCGCATCTGCTTTTAAAAGTAAAGCAGACCGGAAGCATGGTCGAAGGCATAGGATTCAACATGGGCTCCTTCGACGAAAAGATAATATCGCCGGCGCAATACGTAAATCTCGTTTTCGAACTCGACGACTTTACCTTCTGGGAAGGTCACAAGAAAATCCAGATGAAATTAAAAGATATCCGCTTCAATAAAATGAGCAATTTCGAATTCATGCAGGACGGCATGAGCTCGGTCAAAAGCTCCGACGGCTCCGAATCAGCCTCCCAGGGCGGCAATTTCGCCAAAGACAATATGGCGAAAATGTTCAATCTGAAAAATCTGGGCAACCAGTATTACATGAAGAAAAATTACAGCAAGGCATACGAGACTTATTGCAAAGCGCTCGAAATAAACGATCATCCGTCTTTATACTATAACATCGGCCTGGTATTCAAATGCCAGGGCGAATATGAAAAAGCCGTAGAAAGCTTCAAGAAAGTCATATCCATAGAAAAAGATAAATACCCTGACGAAAACAGCGATCTCATTAAGAAATCGAAGGCCATGATCGAAAAAATATATAATGCCGCGCATTTTAATTAATATTTTTCACGAGGTGAATTGAGTTGGACAAAGTAAAAGATTTAATAAGAAACGTTCCCGATTTCCCGAAACCCGGCATTATGTTCAAAGATATCACTCCCCTTTTAAAGAACGCCGAAGGTTTTAACCGTACCATAGAGCTTATGGCGGCCGGTTTCAACGCGGACGACGTAGACGTCATCTGCGGCATCGAATCGCGCGGCTTCATTTTCGCATCGGCGCTCGCGCTCAAGCTGAAAAAAGGGTTCGTGCCCATACGCAAAGCCGGAAAGCTTCCCTGGGAAACCACTAAAGTCAAATATTCTCTAGAATACGGAGAAGACGTAATCGAAGTCCATAACGACGCCTTTTCCGGCGGCGCGCGAGCCGTTTTAGTCGACGACCTTCTAGCCACCGGCGGAACCGCAAAAGCCGCATGCGAACTTATAGAAAAAACGGGCGGTAAAATTAACAGCGTCCAGTTCGTTATAGAGCTTTCATTTTTAAACGGACGCGACTTGCTTAAAAATTACAAAGTGAATTCCATTTTAAGTTACTGAACCTTGTTCTAGTAATTATAAACAGGAGCATGCCAATGTTATCATCGGTCGAAGACATATTGAAAAAACTTAAAAGTCATGACTGGGTCGAAAGGTTTATAGCCGCCAAAACGGCTGGCGAACAAAAAATCAAAGAAGCCGTACCGGTTTTGCTGGAGTTGCTTGACGACGATAACGTACAGGTTCGAATTTCGGTTGTAATCGCGCTTAAATCATTCAGCGGAAAGAAAATACTCGAGCACCTGATACGCGTTCTGGCTGATCCGTCCGAATGGGTGAGAGTGCACGCGGTAGAAACCATCGGAATGTACAAAGACCGAAAGCACATAGAGCTTCTTTCGCAATTTCTCGAAAACGAAGAAAGCGACAAGGTGCGCGCCACTCTTATAAAGGTGCTCGGCGAGCTCGGCGGGGCCAAAGTGCTGCCTATAATAACGCTTTACCTCAAAGACTCCAACGCGCGCGTCAGGGCGAACGCCGTCGAAGCCATCGAAAGAATATCGGGCACGACCAGCGTGGACATGCGCGAACATATAATACCCCTGCTCGACGACGAAAATAACAGAGTTAAAGCCAACTCGGTTAAAGCGCTGTTCAAAATGGGCGAAGCGAAAGCGATCGAAGTCCTTAAAAACATGATAAAATCAAAAGACGACTGGATGCGCGCTTCGGCCGCATACGTGTTCGGCGTCATCGATTACGAAGACAGCGTAAAGCACCTGCTCGAAGTTTTAAACGACAACTGCTGGTTCGTAATTAAAAACGCCATAAAATCTCTGGTTAGAAAGGGCGATAAAATACTCGCGCCGCTCGAAAAAAAACTTAAAGACCCTCAGGTTTCCTCGACCATGAAAATGAATATAGTCAGCGTGCTCGGGGAACTCGCCACCTCCGACTGCCTGAAGCTTCTCATACCGCTTTTAAACGACGAAAGCGGCGATCTCCGCCAGCACGCCGAGTCGGTAATAGATAAAATCCAGGAGAAAAAAGACAATTTATAATAAACTCCGCGTAAAACCGTAAAAACATGCGGCTAACGCCGCCGGGCGCCGGCAATAAATTATGTTTATAAAAAAAGACTTTAAAAAATATATCGATTATTTTGCATATACAGCGAAAACAAACCGCTTATATGCATTTTTGTTTTGCGCGTTACTTTTTTTTCACGTTTCGTTTTCCGGCGCTTTTACGGCTTTCGCCGAAACGCGGGAAGAAATAAGAAAGCTGTATAAAGCGGGCGTGGACTACATCAACGAGTCTAATTTCGAGGCGGCGGAAGCGGTATTTAAAAAGATAATCGAAGCCGGCTACGAATTCGCCGAAGCCTATAACAACCTCGGATACGCCAGGATGAAGCTGAAAAAAAACCAGGAAGCCATTTTCGAGTTCAAGAACGCGCTGCGCCTTAACCCAGATTTCGCGGACGCGCTCAATAACCTCGGCCTTATTTATTCCGAAAATATAGCCACCGCGCAGATGGGCCTTCAATATCTCAAACGCGCCGTGGAACAAAACCGCGACAACGCCAGCTACCACGATTCGCTCGGCCTCGGCTACCACCGCCTGGGATTCATCAAAGAAGCCGAAGTGGAATTTAAAACGGCGAACCTCATAGACAGAACGCTGATAACACCGGTTTACAACCTCGGCTACCTCTACGAAACCAACGACAGACAAAAAGCCGCCATAGCGGAATATCTCAAAGTCATTTCCATGCAGCGCGATCATCTGATGGCTAACTACAGGCTTTTCAAAATTTACTCTAAAATCGACGACAGGCCGCTTATGGCCAATTACCTTTTCAGCATATTCAAGATTTTAAAAACCGGATCCCGCGTTGATAAAAGCGAAAGAGCCGCCGTGGAAAACGAGATAATATGCAATTTAAAAGCTTTCATAGTGGAAGTCGCCATCAACTTCAACGCGGAAATAAAAAAAATGACTCTGGTGGAAAGCTCCTCAAGCGGCGGGGAAAAAGAAACTTTCATAGCGCCTTCCGAATATCTCATTTCATACGAGGAATTTTCAAAGAAAAACCTTTTTTATTTTTTCGAAGGCACCGAACTTCGCTGCCCGGAAACCGGAAAATATTACACCAACTACATCAACCACGTGGTGTGCCCCGTCCACGGAAGCCTTTCTATATTCACCGACAAGGTGCAGAATATAAAGCAGCTCAGAAACAGCTACCACCGCAACATCTGCGCCGAATACCGTAAAATGCTCGACTATGCTTTGTTTTTAAAAGACATCGACAGGCCCGGCGAAAAAGCCGGCGCCATAGACGCGCAAACCATTAAATCGCTCGTAGAAGGCGGCTATCTTCGCGATCTGCCCGAATGCCCCGTGGGAGGAAAATTTTCACTCGACGCCAACGGGTTCGTCACATGCAGCATTCACGGGGTTTCCGCCCGGTAACCCGGCGTGAATGTCCTTATTTTCATGCTTTTTTTATAAAAAACGTCGGCCTCAAATAAAATTTGTAATTGCCGACGAGTTTGTGATAAAATATATAGTGATAAAGCGATAATAATGAAACCGCCGGAGGCGCATATGATAAAAAAAGTTAAATCAGCCGTAAAAAAAGGGTTTTCGCTCACAGAACTCATGGTGGTTATAATGATACTTTCCATCATGGCCACTTTTGCAATGCAGTACTACTCGTCAACTACCGAAGACACCAGGCGCACCAAAGCGAGCCAGGATTTAGAAGGCATAAAGCAGGCCATCAAAATGTACCACGTGCAAAGCGGCGGGCAATACCCGCCTTCCATAGAAGCGCTCGTGGGCAAATACCTTTCCCAATATCCCATAGACCCATGGGGAACGCCTTACAGATTAGACACGGTAAAGCTCGAAGCGTACTGCACCATCAAAAAAACCGGTCAGCGCATCGCCGTCAGGTACGGCCGAAAATAAGCCCGGATAAAGCTATTTTTTTTCCGCGCCGAGGATTACCAGCGTTATTCCCGCAAGCGAAACGGCGATTCCGGCAAATGACGCCGGACTTAACTTTTCATTCAAAAATATCATGGCGAATATTATTCCGCCGGTCACTTCCTGCGTCGTAATAAGCGATACCAGGACCGTGCTCACTCGTCTGAGGGCGAAATTGATAAGAGCGTGCCCCGCCAGCGTGCATAATATCGCCGACGCCGCCACGCCGGCGATCGAATAGGCCGAATAAACCGAGCCGAAACTGCCGGAAAACGAAAACCTCAAAACCATAAGAACTATAAAAAGATATATGGACGCAAACAAATACGCGTTGGCCTTGTATTTTAAAAGCGTATATTTATCGCGGTACATTCTGCTGACCGTATGGTAAAGTCCTAGCGAAACGCCCGAGATAAGCGCCAGAAAATCGCCGAATAAAACCCTCTTGCTTATAAGCGGTTCAAAACCGACGAGTATGAATATCCCGGCGAAGGTGACGACGATGGCCCATATCTGCTTGTAAGTGCATTTTTCGGATAAAATAACGCGCGAAAACAGCGCGGCGAAAATAGGAGCGGTATAGCACAGCGCGAGAGAATGAGAAACGAACGTAAACGAAAGCGAAGCCACGAAACAGCCGAAATGCACGGCCGCGATCATCCCGAACGAGCCGAGCTCCAGGCATTCTTTCAAACTTTTCGCCCCCGCGTCGGATTTATAAAAAAGCGAAAAAACGAAAATCGCGACGGACGCAATGGCCATGCGGTGAAGCGTTATTTCGAGAGGGTCTATGCCGGCGGCCATTCTTATGAAAAGCGCTCCCGGCGCGAAGCATAAAACGCCCGCCGCCGCGCATAAAATTCCCGTTAAAAACTGGCCGTTATGCGAACCTGTTTCGGCCGAAGCATGATCGACGTTATCTGACATTGCGGGCGTTTACCTCTTTCATAAGTTCTTCGTAAAAGTCCTCCCCGTAACGTGCGGTCAGAACGTCCTTTAAAAACGGAACCAGCAGCGGCTTTTCTTTGCCGTAGCAGCTTTCGCATTCTTCGTACACATACAGATTAAGGTACGTCACGCCGTTTACGGTCTTTTCCCTTATCGGAAAAAGGTAGCACGAGAGAGGTTTTTTAAAAGTTCTGGACGAGTTTTGCAGGTAGCAGTAATATATGTTTTTATCCACGAACGAAAAAACGCAGTCGCCGTTTTCGCATGTGGCCGTGCAGAATATATTGCCGTTAAGACG
The DNA here is from genome assembly GCA_029571125.1 of bacterium. GTDB lineage: Bacteria > Muiribacteriota > UBA9980 > UBA9980 > UBA9980 > UBA9980. The sequence continues at coordinate 12,857 of JAKPTH010000610.1, read as the reverse complement.
CTTGACGTAAACTTTTTCGACGATGCCGTAACGCTCGAACCTTTGAATATATTCCAGCGGGAATTTCATCAGCTTATCTTTGTGGTCTAAAAAATAATCGGCTTCTTCCTTTAAAAGCGGAGCTCCGGCGTCGCCGTTTGTGCAGCATATGCCCCTGCAGGTTTTCAGATCGCACGCGAAGCGGGCTTCTATAACTTCGTCGGATACGACTATATTTTTATACATAAACATAAATTTTACTCCGCGATTTATAAATTATTCGGTTATTAACAGCGTTATTTCCTTGCTTAACGTGCCGGAAAAAGCCTTGAGAGTCGCAAGACCAGCGGACGCCGGATACGCCGTAAACACTCCGTTCGAATTGACCGTTCCGTTCACCGCGCTCCAGGTCGCAGCGGCCGGAAGCGCGACAAGATTGTCGTTGACGTCGTAGGCGCTTACGGCAAACTGCCTGGACTCGCCGATGCGAAGAACCGCGTTTGCGGGACTTATATCGATTCTCACCGCCGTCGAACCGGAAGACGAATTTACGTAGGCGAACCCGTGTACGTTTTCTATTCGGGCTATGACCTGCGCCGCCGCGGGAGTGTCGGGACACGTATAAACTCCGTCGGAAGATATCTTGCCGTAGGTGGTCGACCATATTATATTTTTGGGCGACATCACGTTTCCGTATCCGTCATATACGATCGGATAAAATTTCTGGCTCTCGCCTGCGGCAAGGGTCACCTGGTTGGGCGTTATAGAAATAGAACGCGGCCGCACGCTTATTACGGTAATGTTTGAATACGCTTCCAGCCGGCCGAATCTGGCGGTTATTTTAGCCGTGGTGGGCGAGCCTGGCGCGCTGAAATAGCCGGTGTTGGTTATATTGCCGACGTCCGAATCCCAGGACGGCAGCACCTGCATAAAATCTCCTCCGGCGTTTTGAGCGCGGCATACGAGCTGTATGGACCTGCCCACCTCTATTTCTCCCGACTCCGGAATTATGAAAAAATTCTTTATTTCCTTGCTGCTGTCTATATAGATCTGCGTGCTCGCCGCGACTGTTCCGAATTTGGCGGTTATAACCGAATAGCCGGGTTCTTCGGGCGCCACGTATTCCCCGTCGGCGGTTATCCTTCCATAAGTGGCCGACCACGACGGTTTTACTTTCGTATATTTGCCTTCCAGGTCCACGGCGTTTGCCGCGAATTGTTTGTAGGAGCCGGTTATGACACGCGCGTCCTTCGGCTCTATAACCAGGGCCACGGTGGGATTGCCTATGGTGTTGCGGCCCGAATCTATTTCAGGCTGAGTGCAGCCGGCGTTAGCCGCCAGTATAAAAAAAGCCAGCGCCAGCGCGAAAAAAATCGCGCGGTTGCTCTTGAAAACGCCGCCTTTATTTTTGCATGCGCCTTTGATATAAATATCAGCGATAGTCCGATAGAACTTTTTTTGTTCTTCAGATGGATCGCCCGGCTTTATATCCTGGACCCGTTCATTTTTGTCCAAGTTTTCTTTATCGTTTTTTATCAAATTAAATCACCCGGTTTTTCGAAAAAATATTTATTATTGACCTGATACGAATATCGGAAAAATAATATAAAACGAAATATGGTTTGACAATATTAATAAAATTTGTTATCTTTAAAAAGTAAAAATCATTACTTTAAAAGGAGTGAGACATTATTGGATTGCACTTTCTGTAAAATCATCAACAAAGAAATACCATCGAAAATCATATACGAGGACGACAACATCTTAATATTCGAAGATATCAATCCCCAGGCGCCTTTTCACGCCCTGGCGATCCCCAAGGTACACGTTCCGACCATTCTGGAGTTAAAGCCGGAGCACTCAAATTATCTGTTCAAGGCTTTCGAAACCATATCCAAGGTCATGAAAGAGAAAGGCTATTCGGAAGACGGATTCAGAGTGGTGCTAAACACCAACCGCGCGGCGGGCCAAACGGTTTTCCATATACATTTCCACGTCCTGGCCGGCCGTCTTTTAATGTGGCCCCCGGGCTGATTTCCGAAATCCGCCGTGGATTTTCCAACTCAAAACCGCGCCGGACATAGCGCTTTTTTCCGGCATATAAAGAAAGGAGCAAAACAATGAGCAAAACTCTTATTTTCAGGGCATTCGGTTTCGCGCTGGCTTTTATTTTTTTAACTTCATGCCTGGCGGCGGCTCAGATAGTTTCGATGCCTGGAGTGCCGGCCGGAACGCCTTTTTTAGTTCATCTTTCCATGACCCCGGCTCATCAGGCCGAACTCGTTAAACTAATCGACGAATTGAAAAAAGATAAAGACTTCGAAAAACATTTATCGGATTTCAAAAAGAAAACGGGCGCCGAATTCCCCGACAAAATGCTCGAAACTATTAAAAAACTTAAATCTTTTACGCTGGCCGCTTTTTTAAACACATCCAATCTCAGCCAGCAGCCTGACGTTTTACTGTGCGCCGAATTCGGCGACGAAAACTCGGCCAAAGAGTTCAACGCGATTTTCAAGGAAATTATGGTTTCCGCTTCCAAAGCTCATTCAAGAGATATGATATTCACCGATAAAAGCGAGGGCGCGCTTAAAACTTCGGTGCCTTCTTTTAAAGGCGGCGACAAAGACAACGTTTTCAAGCTTTTCGAGCCGCGCGTTATCGAATACATGAATTACGCGGGGCTTTTCGTATATCAAAAATACGACGCGGCCAAAAGCGACAAAATCTTCAAATCCGTCGCGGAAGCCTTTAAAGCCGGCACGGCCGTATTTACGAACAAGCAGATTAAAGCCGACTTCGATAAAATTGCCGCAGGCGCGAACCTGTTTTTTTACTTCGACGGCGCGATATACCGCCAGGGCGCTATAGAAAGCGGCCACAAAGAAGAATCCGAATACGTCTCAAGCATAGCGCTTTCGGCTGTTATCGGCGCGGACTTCTCCGACATCAAATCCAGATGGCTCGTCAATTTAAGGGACATCAAAGACAAAGCGACCCAGGGCAGAAGCGATTTCATCAAAAACCTCATTTCGGGCGAAAGCAAAAGCGCTCATATTTCAGAAATTCTGCCCGCCGACACCGCCGCTTTTTTCAGCCTGAAACTCAATCTGGGAGAAAAGTTCATTAAATTCGCAAAGCCGATGATAGACGAAGCGAAGCCGACCGTGGCCATGATGTTCGGTTTATCGATCGAAGAAGACCTTTTTTCGTGGATGAACGGCGAAATATTCGGCGCCAACCTGGCGGGAACCTCAGAGTTTTACATCGGTTTCGGCTCGAAAAACCAGGAAAACGCATGGAAGTTTTTTGACAAATTCGCCAAAGTCCTTAAAATTGCAGGGGCCCCCTTCGATTTCAAGGACGACAATTTTTCGGGCGCAAAAGTAAAAACCAGCGCGGCGGCCGGAATGGAAAAATTCGTCAAGGATTTCCTTCTGACGGTAGGCCACACGAAAGATCATCTGATTATCGCCTCCAGCAAATCGGCATTCGAAAAAATAGCCGCATCTGCCGCCAATAAGCAATCCAGCCTTTCGGCCGGCGAAGAATTCAAAAAAATGGCCGAATGGCCCGCTTCCTCATTCATGAGCGTTTATATGGATTTCGATAAATTCAAATTAAGCGTTTCAGATCTGGCTTCAAAAAATTCGACCGAATTCAAAGGCCAGGACCTGAATAAGTTCCTTAAAACATACGCCATGCACGCCGGATGCGACGCTAAAACAATCACGGGCAACGCTTCGATAAAAGCAGTGCCGGTTAAATTCGTGCTCGACGTCCTCGATCAGATAAGCGGCTCTTCGCAGATCAAAGAAGCTGTAGAAAGCGTAAAAGGCAGAATAAAATAACCCGTCGTTCAAGTTTTATAAAACAAAAGCCTCCGTTCCGGTTTAGAACGGAGGCTTTCGTTTTATTCGTCGGGGCTGAACACCGACATTATCATATAATTTTCATGGTCGATACCCATCCTGCAGCTGGCGATCGGAGCCGCTCCGCCGTCGCCGTAGCATTTGTTTTTTTCGGGAAGCCCCAGAACCAGTCCCAGACACTCGCCCACGAGTTTTTTCGCGCAATTGCCGGCTATAACGTTAAGTATCTCGGCGCCGGTGTCCATATATTCTTCTTCGCTTATTTCTTCGGGGCTGATTTCAAGTATATTAGAAGCCAGCGATATAAGAAGGCCGCGCGATATTTTTAAAGAGAATTTGAACTTAACCGGGCTTTGAGCCATAATGCCTATTTTAACGAAGTTTATAGGGTCGGCCGGCTCGGGATCGAGCATTTCCGAGCTGCATTTAAGATCGGGCATGCCGCTGGTCATAGACTTCAGCGCGTCCGTAACCGAAGCTTTTAGTTGTAAATCTATGTTCGTTATATCGCTCATCAGATCACTGCCGCAGGTTCGACCAGAGATAGCACTATATATATATTTTCTTTTAATTTAAAAGCACAGTTGCTTACCTCGGAGTCGTTAAGAGGATAATTGGACTCGACCGGCAGATTGAGCTCGAATACCTGATCGGAGGAAGTCACTTTTTTTACGAAGGCGCCGGCGGAAGCGTTAAGCAGTTCGGCAAGCGTTTCTTTTTCGTTTTCTTCGGTTACTTCGCCCGGTTTAATATCGCATATGACCGAAGCTATTTTTCTCAAAAGCGGACGTTTCATAGTAATGATGAATTTAAAGCCGGGCGGCTTTAAAGTGGAAATAGCGTACTGTAAACTGTCTTCGAAAAAAGAGTCGTCGACTTTCGAGCCTAAAACGATGTCGTTCAAAGTGATAGACGTCATGGCGTTGAGCACGTCGCAAAAAGCGTCTTTAAAAGACCTGATAGTTTCGTTTTTAAAACGCATTTTATACCTCGCCTTTTTCCAGGCCTCGCAAAGCGCCTCGGTTTCGATAGGTTTCGGAAGCACGACTTCGGCGCCTGCCTCCAGGAGCTCTTCTTCTTTGGCGCGGTTGCTGGAGCTTGTAGTAACTATAACCGGTATAAAGCTGTGCTCGGGCATGCTTTTGACGCGCTTAATAAGCTCATGGCCGTCGATATTGGGCATTATAAGGTCCGTAACGATCAGATCGATATTTTCGGATGGAAGTTTTTCGAGAGCCTGCTGGCCGTCGCTGGCCATTATAAAATTTTTATTCGTAAATCCGGCTTTTTCAAATGTTTTCTTTAAAAATATTCTCGCGGTCGAAGAATCGTCAACGAGTAAAATATTGCAGGGCTCATCAAATTTTATCATTCGAACGGCTCCTTATAATTTATTTAAAACATATGAACCTTCATGATATTACAAATTATAAAATAAATCAATCAATATTTAGCTTTTATCCTTATTTTTTTTCGAAAACCCTGTCAAAACATGATAAATACCGTCAACATATTTTCCGCTGTCATACAAACGCGCTAAATCAGACGATTATCACTCTATATTCCGTTTCGCTTATAAAATCCCTTAAACTTTCACCGTTAAGATCGTAATCGAGATGGTCGAACATTAGCGAAGACATAATCAGAGCGGCCGGTTTTTTTTCGCGGAAACTTTCGGGCAAGTCGGCTTCGAGGTTCGCCCTTGCGTCCTTTAAAGTCAACAATCCCACGCAGTCGATATTTCCGCCGAACCTGTAATTTTTAAACGCGACGGCTTCGAGAGCGGGTATTTCGAATCTTTCCAGAACGCCGCGTATATATTCCAGAGAAAGCGGCGTAGTGGCGATAATGCCTTTCGCCCCCTCGCCTGCAAGAGCTTTTCCCGCGGCGGTCAATTTTACTATGGCTTCCGGCGCCATATCTGCGGTAAAAACGATGCCGCAGGCGCCGTCTTTTTCCGAATTATATTCAGGAAAAATAATATTTTGGGCATTTCCGCCGGCCGCCGGTTCGACCGTTACCGAGACTCGCTTTTTCGAAGCGGTGATGAGCTTATAAGCGTGAGTTTTAGAAAACGGCGCCGTACCGTTTACCGCTTTAATCCGGTCGCCCGGCTTTATATGAACCGCCGCCGCCCTGGAACCAGCTATCACCGAATGAACTAGAATTTCGCCGCCGCCGGAATCCGGCTCCAGAGGCTCGAGTATGACCGGAGCTCCGCCGGCGCCGTTAACGTCCGCGAACGAAGATTTTACCGTTTCGCAGTATTCACGGAACGCGCCGTAATCCGCAAAAAAATTCAAAAATTGATTTTCGGCGAAACGCGGCAGGAAAACTTTTATAACCGATACTTTCGAAAAACGCCTTAACTTGCGGATATCTTCAATCAAAGATTCCACGGGCGTCGTTTTTTCGTTTATAGCCATCAGGCTGACGTTCAGCTTCAAAAAGTCTCCCATGGCGCAAAGCCTTTCGAAATTGGCGAAAACCCGCCCGGTCTTTTTATCCAGCACTATTTTATCGCGTACCTTTTCGTCGAACGAATTGAGCGAAAAGTTGATTTCAAGAGGCGCGAGCGAAGAAGCCGCTTCAAAAAATTCGTCAGTGATGAATCCGCCGGAGGTCGTAATCGAAATGGCCGCTTTTTTTACGCGCTTTCTCAACGCGGTTAGCACTTCCAGCAGGCCTTTAAATAAAAAAGGCTCGCCTTCGAATATTTTGGTCGCCGATTCGCCTATGAACACTTTTTTTGAAGGGTCTAAAAACTCTATATGCTCTATAATTTCAGAAAGCTCTCTTTTATAATCGTAAAAACCGTACAGGTAATCCTGGCGGCCCACATTTTTATGGCTGCAGAAGACGCAGCCGTTGTGACATAAAGAGCAAAGAGGCAGAACGTTATGTTCCGCCTCCGAATACAGTATATAATTCATGATTTTATTTTCGCTGTTCATATGGTTAAAATTTTCAACGGCGGCGGGTTCAATTCTTCGATCCGGCGCCCAGCGCGAAGTCCACAGCCACCATAACGGTCCCCGAAAGCGGCCTTCCGTTTTTATAGATAGGTTTGAAGCGCCACATTTCGGACTGCTTTATAAGGTACTGCGCGAGACGGTCGGATATCGGCGATTCGAATTTCGAAACCGTTCCAACCTCGCCGTTGGGAAGTATCTCCAGCAGTATTTTTACCGTGCCTTCGACGCCCTGCTCCTGCGCCCATTTAGGATAATCTATAGCGGGCGGGCCGTTGAGGAAGCTCGGTATTTCGTCGTAGGAGCTGTTGGCAACCATTTCAAACACTAGACCGGACTGGCCTTTTCCCGACGGTTTTCCGTGCGGGCCGCTTCCTGACTTAGCTTTGCGGCTCGAAGAGCCGTTTTTAGAGTTGTTCGCGTTTAGATCCGATGCCGTTTCGCTCGCCGCTTCAGGAATAAGTTCCTCGTCGCTTTCGATATCCGAAACGGGCTTTGAAACCGGCCCTACGGCCGCGGAAGCTATCATTTCGCCTTCTGGATCGAGCGTTTTAACTTCAGTCTTGCTCAGGCTTATGTTTTCGATGGCGTCGCTGGCTTCGATGACTTTTTTTACCATGGTTTCCGCGCTGGTTTGAACGTCGTCTTCGAACGCGGCGGCGCTTTTAAGCTTTTTATCCAGCTGACGGCTGACTTCCACTGGTATCTCTATGGCTTTTATGTTTTTACGAGTTTCGGATAACGCTGATTTTTCGTTAAGTTCGATGACCGCCATTTCCTTTTTGATGTCGGGCCTGACCGCGGGCGTTTCCGGCTTCACGGCCGCCAGCGTTTTCGGCTCCTGTTTGCGCTGGCTTTTAGCATCGGCCTTGGTTCCCTTTTTTATATTTTGCGATACTTTAAGCCGGCTGGTCGCGGCGAACCTGGAATAGGTGGTATTCGAAGCGGCCGACTGCGGCTTTTCTTCGGCTATAAAATCTACCTTTATAAGGTTTTCGCCGGCAGATATCTCCTCGCCGTTGCCGAAAATGCTTCCCTGATAATCGAAGCAGTAAAACGAAAGCAGCAGGAACGCCAGCAGATGAAGCCCGGCAGAAAGCGCCATGGAAGAGCCTTCCGGATTTTCCCTGAAGCTTTTTCTTATGGAAGCGGCCGCGTATATTAATTTAGTTAGCCATTGCCGTTGTTTTTCTTGCATTCTTTTCTCCGCTCAGATTTTTCGTAGCTATGCTCAAATTGGATATTCCATACTTTTTTGCCAGATCCAGAACTTCGACGATTCGCCCGTGAGAGCACATCGCGTCCGCGCTTACGACAAGATCCACCCGCTGCGAAAGCATATGCTTCTCAGCGAATATATCTCGAAGTTTTTCGATAGTTATCTTTTCGCTGCCCAGATAAATTTTTTCCATCTTATCTATAGTCACGCTCAGCGTTTTCTTCTCGTCCGCTTTTAATACCTTGGCCTGCGTCGTCGCAGGCAAGTTTACGTCGATCGCGTTCGCCTGGGTGGCCGTAAAAGAAGTGGTTACCAGCAGGAATATATTGATGGTGAAAATTATATCTATGAGATTTACGATATTAATTTCCGCCCTTAATTTTTTGGGCTTTCTGAAATTGAAACTCATATTATTTCATCCCTTTTTCGATAAAATCCACGAATTCAGAAGCCGCGCGCTCCGTTTCAAGCACTATGCTTTCATAGCGCGAGCTAAGGTAATTATAGGCGAAAACCGCCGGAATCGCAACTATAAGCCCGTAAGCCGTGGTTATGAGCGCTTCGGATATGCCGCCGGCCACGACCGTAGGAGTGTTCGCGCCTTTTAAAGATATAGCAGAAAACGCTGTCATCATACCGGTAACGGTGCCCAAAAGCCCCAGCAGCGGAGCAATATTGCCTATTACGGCCAGGTGCTTCAGGCGGCCTTCGGATTTTTGCACTTCATAGGCGCCGATTTCATTGATCCTGTTTCTTAAGTCGGCCGAGCCGTTCGAAACCAGATTCAGCGACTGGGACATTATCGCGCCCAGCGGGCCCGGCGTTCTTCTCAAAAGCATGAGCGCGTGCTCGACTTCCTTGTTCATTATCATCCTTTTGATATCGAGCATAAAAGCCCTGTAATTAAAGCTCGCCTTGTAAAAAAAATAAAAGCGTTCTATTACTATGCTTACGCCGTATACGGAAAGCAGCAGTATAAAATACATTACAGGGCCGCCCTTCTGGAAATATTCAAACATTTTTATCACTCCCGTTATCGATTATTTTATTTTTTTCTTTCCGGATTTGTCCGCCGCGAGGCGGCTATTTGCCTTTTAATATATATAGTTGACGCCGAGGCCGAAGGTCCTCGATTTGTAACTGTAACCCGGCCTCAATTTAAGATCGGCGTTGAATATATTATCGGCCTTAAAATAAATTTTTCCATTGTCGATAAAATTTTTATCCGCATAGATGCCGGCCGTGGCGAAACGATCGACTTTTACATTGGCTGCGGGATTTCTCGACGAATCCATCTCGTCTTTTATCCTATAGTTGAACCTTGTAAAAAGCCCGTTTTCATGCTTATAGCTCAACCCGAGATCGCAGCTGGATTTCGGCACGTAGGGCATTAAATCGTTCACGCTGTCGGTTATTTTCACGGTTTCGACCGAGGCGTCAGCGGTCAGCCCGGTATCCAGCCTGTGCTCGGCTTTAAAATTAATCCTGTTAACGCTGGCGCCGGATGCGAAAGAATTAAAGGCGAACCTGGAATCGGCGCCGTTAAAATCGCTCAGGTAAAGCAAACCGTCGCTTTTGGAGTTCCTGAACGAAGCGCTTATTTTAGTGTCTTCGCCGAGATCGGTGTCGGCCGAAAGCTGAATGAATTTTTCGTCGTTTTCATATGTCTTTCCATCAAAACGGTTCGCGCCGGCGTTGTCTTTTGCCCATATAACCGCGTTTTCGTCGGAAAACAGAAAATCCGCGGTATCGTACTTTTTCGCCTGCCGGCCGCCGGTTATCATATATCTGGCTTTAAGCTTATCGTCCCGGCCTTTATTTTCCTTCAGTATGAAAGAAACGCTGCCGCCTATCTTAGCGCCGTTTTCGCCGTTTTTATAAACCTGTGGCGCGAACTGCAGCATGGTCTTTTCGCTTAAAGCCTTTTCGGCGTTGGCGCCGAACTGCGTGGAAACCGCCGACGAAGACTGGGCCGATCTAACGTCCAGTGCGTCGTTTTGAAAGTTGAATTCGAGCGTCAGCGGAAGCGAAAGGTCGCTGTGGTCGTATATTATGTCTTTTGAATATCCGAGCGATAGAATCGACGAATCGTAATTTTCATCCACCGGCAGAGCGTTGACTTTAAACTCGCTCGACGCCTTTTTTACGCCGACCTTAAAGCGCTGCGAATTTTCGGAGTATCTCGCGTCAAGGCTCATAACGCCGTTCTGGACGTTCGTATAATTGTTTTCAAACCGGTCGAAACCCGGAAGGTTGCGATCGTTTTTATCGTAGTTAATCTCGGCGTAAGCGGACGAATCCGAAGCTTTTTCGTTTTCATACCTGTAATTGAGGTTGAGCGAGCTCGAATCGCTTTTATATCTGTAGCCGCCGGTTTTCTCGCCGCGCGCGCCTACTGTGGATCTGGATTTTAAACCGTCCGCCGGAGCGTTTCTTTCAAATATCAGCGTTCCAGCCGCGCTGGTGGTGGAATCGCTTCCCGCGCCGCCTTCGAAAAACGCCTTCATGGTGTTGGTTAATTCTCCGCCGCCGGCAGCCGCAGGAGCCGCGCCCGCTACGAATTTCGCGCTGCCCTTTTTTTCGCCTGCGTCAGAATCGGTGTCGGGCGTAAGGTAAGCCGTCTTTTTCCTGCTGGCGTCCTTTATCCTGGTCTTATCCTCTCCGTGAACGACGATATTGCCTAGATCATAAACCTTGCCCTTTTCTTCGGCAAGATTCTTTTTCTGCTCTTCAGCCACATTTATCACTTCCGCCGGCAGCTTAGAACTTTTAGCCGCCGAAGCCGGCGATTTTTTCGGCTGTTTTTTAACGCCCTTTTTTGCCGCTTTAACGGCCGGGGCGGAAGACGCTTTAGACGCGCTCTGCGCGAGCGCTTCGCCGTAAGGCGAACTGAAAAGAAAAATTGCAATAAGTAAAAATACGAATAGTCTCAAACCCTTTCTCATTTTTTATCCCCTCTTTATTTATATTTATATAGCATAACATGGCGCGAACTACGCCCGCACTATTTATATGTATGCTATCGGAAAAAAAATGAAAAAATTTAACGGGGGGATAAGGGAAGGCGATTGGCCGAAGGCCCCTCCCTTCCCTTAAAATCCCATCCAACCCCTAATTCACCTGACGCTTTATTTTATTGAATTGCCGCTTTTTTATCGGCGCATTAATTCAGCTATGCTCTTTTTGGCATTTATCTCAAATTGCTTTTCTCTTATATATTTTTCTTTGTGCTTCTATTTATTTTTTTGCAGACGCGCGCGTGCGCGCGTCTGCGCAGCAATAATGGCTTGATGGCAAGTCAACATCAGGGTTTACGCTAAATTTTGACGAGTGGTCTTGAAGAGATGAAGTCAAACGCGGTTTGGTGACCGGTCTTAACCCAAAAAGAGGCCGACCAATTTCGAATCGCGACAAATAGGCTCAAAATAATAACCCAACGTTTCGCTGAATCGTTTGTTTTTTACGGTAGGTAACCCGAATTTATACCGAAAATGTTTCGAGGTGAAACATAGTAAAAGGTAAAACTAGTTCAACTAAACGAGTTTTTAAAAAAATTATTTTGAAATTATGTCCTGTTATGCAAAATAAAACTTCATATTTGCCAAAACGCCCGCAGCAAATATTTTAACCGATTCGATCGCGATTGACTTTTTAAAATATTCGATTATAATTGTAAGATATAATAAATATGTGGTGCCGTCAATGAGAAAAATAATTCTTCCAATTTTAATAGTCTTTTTATTAGCTTACAGCGTTTTCGCGCAAACCGTTCAGACCATAACGCTAAAGCCCGGATTCAATTTTATCGGCTTTACCGCCTCTATTTCATCAACTCCCACACAATTAAAAACGCAAAACCCGGCTATAGAAGATATTTATCTGTTCAGCGCAGCGGCCGGAAGTTTTTTAAGCGCAGCTGAAGGCACTCTGTCAACATTAGCTGCTGGCAAGGGATATATAATAAAAAGCAGTGCTGTTTCTGATACGGTTATTAACATTCCCGGCGATGCCGTTCAAACGATCGGAAATATAAATTTAAAAACCGGGTTTAATCTCATAGGCTTTTCAAAAATACCCGCAACTACGATATCGTTCAGTTCGTTAATGAACATATATTCAGCTATTAAGGGCATATATAAATGGAGCCCCGCAGCGGGAAGTTTTATTCAGGTTGTTAGAGATAATAGCGGGGTTGTAACGCTGTTAGACGGCGCTGACCCGTCTTTTAAAGCAGGCGAATCGTATTTTTTCAACTTAACCGAAGATACTACGATAAATTATGACGGTTCAACCATAATTTTAGGAAATGGCCCGCCTGCGCCGATCGCTAAAACTCTTGAATTAACGGGAACCGTCGGCGCAAGTCCTGCCACGGCATCACCTTCTTATTCATTGACAAGAGCCATTGACTTATCATCAATGAATATAAGCGTTTATGACGAAATAAACAATTCAGAAGTCGAAGGCGCGGCCATAACCGCCACTGGAACTGATACTTTTAAAGCTACGCTTCCCGTCGCTACCGCTGACAGATATCTTTCGGTATTGGTTAAGAACACAGAAAACAAGGTTGTTTATAAATCTTTCCTGGGGCGCGTTCCAAAAGCTACCGAAGTAACCGAAAATACGGTTAAAATATCAAATATAAAAGTATCGGACGAAAGCACCGCGCGCGCTATAATCGTTCTTGAAAACCGCTCTAAAATACCCATAACAGCCGTTATAGCCAAAAAGAGCGTTGACGCTTCGATCAGCAACACGGATTTCGCGCTCGCATTAGAAGAGCGCATTGCAGGGCTTGAAGACCGTGTGCCC